>NZ_JBANAZ010000050.1:0-72839 GCF_059803455.1 Bradyrhizobium sp. UFLA05-108
GAACTCGCTTTCCACGGCATCCACACCTCCCGCAGAACAAAAGCGGAAAGTGTAACCCATGTGTCCGGTACGTACCGTCACCTATGTCTCAGGCTGCTCACAAGGATTTGGGGCGGCTTCTCGCGCTTCGCCTTTTCCTCCACCAACGAAACAACCAACCCTAGGTTCTTGCCCGGTGCCGAATGCGTTCCGCCGCTTCGAACGCGCGGCATTGGCGGGCCGCCCCTTTCAAAACAGTCTCTGCGCTGGTTTGCACTCGCCATTGAATTTCTTGAGACCATCGCGTTCAATGAACTGAGCAATCAACGCACCGGTTACGCGGTTGAGCGTGACGCCGCCTTTGTCCGGATCCGTTGAAGCGACCGTTACCCCCGACAAATCTCCGGACATCGTCCATTTCACGTCATTTATCATCAAAGTCTGTTTGCCAATATCAACAGCGACCGCAATGGAAGACCTCTCGCCTACTCGGTTGACCTGTTTGCCTTGATGGATCACTTCAACTGTTCCCCAGCATGACAACAGCTGTTCGTCAGCCTTTGCGTTGGCGGAAGCGATGAGTGCAAAAACGGATACCAAGACCAATAGCGCCGCGCGCTTGGTAGGTGAGGCGTCAATATCCAGGGACGCGACAGATGCGGCAGTCAGATCGTCCATGAGAACCTCCCGAAAAGCACCGACCTAGGTCAGTGAGCGCCTTGGTCATGGTCAGGCAGGCAATTGCTCGCGCACTCGACGACCATCTCGCGTTCAAGGGAGAACCGAGATGGCCCTACTCATTGCTCACCGCGGGGGCCCTTATCCTCAGTCTCCTCGATCAGCATGTCGAGTTGACTCGCTAGATCGCTCAAGCTCTCAAAGTCACCTTGGCGCAAGGCGGCATCCTTGGCCAACTTCAGCCATTCGCTGGCGAGTTGCAGCCAAGCTTCCTTATCGATCGGATCGTCTGCCTGCCTCGCAGATTTGCAGCATTCCTCGGCCTTCCAGCGGAACCGATTTGCGGTACTCTCGGACATGACGGGCACCCCCGCGTGTCCCCACCCGAGCGGTGCACGCTAGGCCGACACCGACGAGGGTTATTGAGCCAAATCAAGGAGCATCGGGATATCGCCTATCGGCCCGCTTCGCACGCTTTGGCCCCCTGTCGGCTGATTGACGTAAACCGGACTCGTTGCGCTCAAAGCGAGTTATTCCGAGTCTGCCCCCAAAGGCGACGTTGCCCTTGAGCGGCCAGTAGTAAGCCCAAAGGCCGCAAGTCGTGGCCGCGGCAGAAGAAGAAGACTTGGCAATTGCCCCTCAGGGCGGAGGCGACGCTTCGAGCACCAAGACCCAGTCGCCTTCACCAGATTTGTTGACTCCCGAAGGAGTGAACCGCCTGCTCCCCTCATTGGCGAAAGGAGATCCCGTCACGTCCGTGTACTCTCCACTCGTGGGATCGTACCAGCGAGCCGTCGCCGTGCCCGCGAGCCTGGACATGTCGACCGTGATGGTCCGAATTGATGGCATGTAAACGATCACCAGCGAGCCATTGGGTGTTCGGGCAGCCGTCGCGCAAGTGTTGCTTGTGATGTATCCAATGCCCCAATACTTTCGGAAACGACCGAGCGCCCTTGACATCAGCGAGTCTTGGTCATGGCCAGCGTACGCCATGAATTTTCCGACAGCACACGAAAAGTAGTCATAGCCAGCAGTCACGACTGCGTGGGTTTGATCGGGCACCAGATCATACCATCTTCGCGAGGCGAAAAGCTTTTCCATGTGGCTTAGCTGGATTACGCCCGACGTATCCAGCTTGGCTTCCCATCCCTTCCGAAGCTGCCAGGAGTGGGCGCTGCCATAAAGCTGTCCCGCGGCGCCGCTGAGCATCGACCAATACTCTTGTTGTCGCAAGTTTCGCGTAGAACTGTCACCAGTGAGTTGCCCCTCGAACTCGTAGTTGGCTTCCACCATGAAGACGGGCTTGAAGTTCGCGCGATTGTATTCAGTTAGAACCTGCGCATAGGTGGGAAAGTAGGTGTATGCCGCATCGAGCTCGATGAGGGGCGCCCATGAATCGTCGTCCAGAGAACCGCTGGTCGTATAGTTGAGCTCGACCGTATGGATGTGGTTTTTATCGATGCTTCTGATCCCGCGTGCGACGGCCTTCACTAAATCGTCGTCGGCAGCATTTTGCCATGACTGCAGGTCGTTACCATGCATCCAGACAAGGTTGGGAAAATCCTTGTAGCGACTTCCCAAATATTGCCCGTACGCGAATGCTTTGGACTTGCCGTTCTTTCGGAGGAAATCCAGCCAGCTGATCGTCTCGATGGGGTCCAGGAGTACGACCATGCCGTGATCCGCCGCAATGCGGAGCATATCGTCGACCCGCTGAAAGTACGCCGGATTTGGTGTTGCAAGGTCGCCCGGAACCAGAAAAGGTGCAATTCCATCAAACGTCTTTGCCTCTATGTTGCAACTCGCTTCAGTGAAAATGCAAAGCAGGTTGATCCAAAGCGTGTTGATGCCATAGCTCCGACGATTGACCATAAAAGCCGCCGCCTCGCTCTGCGACAAACTGGTGATCAATTGTTGTGGGGAGTCTCCGACCATCAGGAACGGAGTGTTTTTCTGGTCGACGAGATAGCGGTTGTTGCGGCTTGCTTTGAGTGGATAAACAGGACCGCCAGGAGATCCAGATCCGGAGATTGGAGGGTACATCGGAGCTTCTTGCGCAAGAAGGCAAGGCATCGGCCCGATAAATAGGGCTCCTCCCAACAGCGCTCTGGCTACAGAACGAAGCATTTGTCACTGATCCAATCATGCATCGCAGCATCAACGATCAAACTATGTTCTTCGGATGATCATATCACGCTGGAAGCGCGTGGGCGGCGACTGTCCGCTTATCGCTCGCGCATGCGGTCTGGACATCCATCATCGACACGCTCCTCAACTTTTGAAGAGTTCGGTAAGGAGCACGGTGACAATGCACTCAATAACCCCGCCGCTTTCGCAGGTTCGAAGGCGCACGAATTAAGTGCACCGTAATTCCCAGCGCCCCTCCCGAAGGCCCCTTAATCTTCGACCCGGAACAGCCGCCATCGCTCGGGCACGCCTTTGAGCTGGTGAACGCCGTGATCCCTGAAGCGGATTTGCGCGTGCGACGCGAGCAGGTCCTTGACCGCGCTCGAGACCAGGACTTCACCGGCGCGCGCTTTCGCGGCGATGCGCGTGCCGATGTGAAAGGCAAGACCGACCATTTCGCCCCCGCTCACCGTGTACTCGCCCGCATGCAGCCCTACCCTGATCTCGAGCCCGAGCGTGCGCACGGCCTTTTGGATCGCTGTCGCGCAATTGACCCCGGCAGCCGGCGCCTTGAACGTCGCCAGCACTCCGTCCCCCGTCGTCACGACCTCCTTTCCGCGCGACGTCTTCAGCTCTTTGCGCACGGCCGCGTAATAGTGGCCCATCACCTTTGTCCAACGCGCATCGCCGAGCTTTGCAGCCTTTTCGGTGGAGCGGACGATATCGACGATCAGGATCGTGGCGAGCGCCTGTTTGAGCTCGGTGCCGCGCTCGACGGATCTGCGCCGGAGCGCAATCGGCCCGGCCAGCGGTTCGTAACGATGGTTGCGGCGCCGCGCGATCGCGGCTTTTGCATAGTCCTGGGCACGCTGCGCCGTGCCGCAACGAACTGTTTTCTCTCTCGGCGCAAGCGTCCAGTAAACCTTCCGCCCGTCTCCGGCGCCATGGACTTCCACGGCGCCCCACTTCAGGAAAACCGCCGAGCCAACGCGCCGAACACACCACGCCTTCGACGTGTATCCGGAAACGTTCGACTGATGGACTCCGATGCGAAGGAATTTTGGCATGAACGTACGGCCATTCGCAGGAACGTTTGGGAAAGCCTGCTTCAAAACGTAATCGTACACCCCTGCGTTGGCAACCGCGCCGCCTGACCGACGATCTCCGACAAAGGCGACGAAAGGGCGTTGCGCGCCGCTGTGGCGATCATGCCTCAAGCGCGCTTGGCGCCGTCTGCCGGGCCGGGCGACGGAGGCATTGGCAATACGCCCCAGCCATTCACGCCGACGACGGCACGGCCTCCGCCAAATACTGCGCAAACAGGCGCTCGCCGTTTTGCGCGGCGCGACGCTCCTGTTCGGCGACCTCAGCGCGGGCTTCGTCGTGGCGACCGAGCTCGATCAGCGCCTGCGCGCGGAGCGCACCGAACCAGGTCTGCCAGGTCTCGAAGCCAGTGGCCTTCCAGGCGGCGATGCCCTCGTCGAGGCGCGCAAGGCCGCTCTCCACCGCGCCGTCCTGAATGTCGGCCCAGCCGAGCGCGACGTCGGCGAAGGCGACGAATTCCGGAAAGCCCATCTCGACGCAGAACGGGCGGCAGCGCGTCGCCCAGTCGCGGGCGGTCGCGACGTCGTCGCGCAGCATCGCGACGATGAAATTGGCGAGCATGGAAAAGCCGCGTGAATGCGGTTGGCCGAGCGCCTCTGCAAGCGGCACCGCGTCCCGCGCATGAGCCGCGCCGGCCTCGCCCGCGCCCGTCATCGCGCAGGCGATGCCGAGATAGAAGCGGCCGAATACGCCGAAATCCATCATGTAGTGCGGATAGAGCGGCGCGTGGCGCTCCGGCCGGTAAAGCCCGACCGTCTCGCTCAGGCGTTTGCGCGCTTCCATCGCGTCGCCGAGATGCAGGCGGATCATGCCGTTCATGTTGCCGGCCGCGAGCGTGTGCTCTTCGCTGGGGTCTCGGGCCTTCATCGCATCGAGCGCTTCGGCGAGCGGCAGCGCGGTTGCAAATTCGGCCTTGCCCCAGTGATACAGCGCAAGGCCATAGGTGATGCGAAACAAGGACGGCGTGTCGGGCAGCGCGCGGCAGGTGTCATAGGCGCGCCGCTGCACGGCGCCGAAATCGGGACTGCCGGGGCCCTTCATCACCATCTGGGCCGGGCCGAGCACGGCGAGCAGGCCGAGCTCCTCGCGCCTGCGCGCCTCGTCATCGGGCTGGTCGGCGAGCGCATCGAGACCGGCCTGCAACAACGCCGCCGCCTCCTGCGCGCTGCCGCGCCCGATCGCGGCGCCCCCCGCGCGCAGCCACCATCCGGCGGCCGCATGCGGCTTGCCGCCGAGGGTGAAATGACGGGCGACAATCTCCGGCTCGCGCTCGGCGATCTCAGTGAAGTCCGAGATCAGTCGCTGCGCGACACGTTCGTGCAGCTCGCGCCGCGGCCGCGCGAGCAGCGAGGCGTAGGCGGCATCCTGGATCAGCGCATGCTTGAAACTGAGGTTCTCGCCCGGCCCCTGGCCGACCAGGCCGGAGGCGAGGATTGCCTGCAGGGGCCCGTCGAGTTCGTCAAGGGACTGCTCCGTCACCGCGGCGAGCAACGCGGGCGCGAACTCGCGCCCGATCACGGCGCAGACCTGGATCACGCGCCGGGCCGGGCCGAGTCGATCAAGCCGCTCGGTCAACAGGTCGGAAAGGGTTTCGGGCAGATCGCCGCGGCGGATACGATCCGGCGACTCCAGCATCATGCGCGTCATCTCTTCGACGAACAGCGGCACGCCGTCGGTCTTCGCGACGATGCGCGACACGTCGGTGGGCGACAGCCCGATGTCGCGCCCGATCGCTTCGGCAAAACGGGAAGAATCGTCCGCCGTCAACCGGTCGACCGCGAGGGTGGTCACGCTCTCGCGCGCGGCCCATTCGAGCCGTGATCCGGGTCGCGTGGTCGCGATCATCATCAGGGGTGCGGCGGGGTTTGCCTCGACGAAGCCGGAGAGGAAATCGAGCGAGGTGGGATCGGCCCAGTGCAGATCCTCATAGACGACGACCAGCGGCTTCTCACGCGCTTGCGCGACCATGAGCTCCTGCAGGATCGCGAGCGTGCGCGCGCGCTGCTCGGGCGGGCTCATGCGGACGGGGGGCACGTCCTCGCCGGCGATGCCGAGCAGGCTCGCGAGCAGCGCCGGCGCTTCGGGATCGGCCACCGGCCGGCCGTCGAGAAACACGCGCAGCTTGTGGAGCCGCACGCCGTCTTCGTCATGGGCCGCGATGCCGCACTGACGCTGCAGCAGATCGATGTGGGGATGCAGCACGGTGTTGGCGAGCGCGGCATTGCATTGCAAATTGACGGTCTGGAACGCGGCGTCCGGCGCGGTCTCGTCCAGCACGTGCGCAAGGCGCGACTTGCCGATGCCGGCTTCGCCGACGAGATTGATGAACTGCGCCGATCCCCCGCAGGCCGCGTCGAACAGGCGCCGAAGCGCATCGCGCTCGACATGGCGATTGATGAGCGGAGCGCGGGCGATATCGAGCCGCCGCTCGAAGCGGCTGCGGCCGGCGCGAATCCCGGTGGGCACGAACGCCGCGATCGGCTCGGCGAACCCCTTCAGCGTTTGCGGCCCGAGCGCGCGAGCCTCGAACACACCCTCGACCAGGCGCGCGGTCGACTGCGCCATGATGACCTCGCCCGGCGCAGCCAGCGACTGCAACCGTCCGGCAATGTTGAGCGCCGCGCCGGTGAAATTGTCCTCGATGCGTGCGGTGGCCGCATTGCCCTGCCCGACGATCACACCGGTGGCGATGCCGACGCGGACCTGAAGCGGCGTGCCGGCGACCGCAGGCGCAAGCCGCGCGACCTTGTCGACGATGGCAAGACCGGCGCGAACCGCACGCTCGGCGGCGTCCTCATTGGCGATCGGGTAGCCGAAGCAGACCACCACGCCGTCGCCGAGATGATGCAGGATGAAACCGCCGAAGCCGTCGACGGTCTCGCGGATGGCCATGCGATAGGCGGCGAGGCCGTCGAGCAGCTCTTCGGGATCGCGCCCGTCGATCATCTGGGTCGAGCCGACGAGATCGGCGAACAGCACGGTCATGCTGCGGCGTTCGCCAAGCGCAAGCCGGACCGTCACCGGCTTCGCCTCGGCAATCCGCGCGCCGCAGGCGCCGCAGAACTTGACGCCCTCGCCGAGCGGCGTGCCGCACTGGGTGCAGAAGGCGGTCAATGGACCGGTGTCCGCTTCGGCAGCAGGGTAAAACCCTGGCTGCTCGCCTGCGCGGTGCCGATGGCGAACATCAGGAGCATGTCATAGTCGAGCCCCCGTGGCATCTGCGTGAGGGCGCGGTGAACCGCCTGCGGATCGACCGGCTTTGCGGGATTGGGCGCGAAACGCACGAACGGCAGCGCCGTCATGCTCGCAGTAGAGACGGCCGCGGGAAGCAGCAGCGCGGGCAACAGATTCTGCGGCTGGTTGCCCGGACGGTTCTGATACCACTGCGCCCATTGCGGGCCGCCCGGTGTGTAGAGGCAGAACGGCTTTCCGTCCGGCGGCAGCGACGCAATGATCGGCGAGGGATACATCCGCGCCGGGACCAGGCTTTGGGCGGTGCCATGGCAGCTCAGGCAGGCGGACGCATGGAAGCCGCCGGAGACATCGGTATGCTTGACGTCCGGCGAGTCGCAATCGGCGTCGGTCTTGAGCTGGCCGCGCTGCACGCCCTCCACCAGGATCACGCCGTGGCGCTGGGCGATGTCGATCGGGCCCGACATGCGCCCGCCCCATCCGAGGGTGGCCTCGGTGTAGGCAGGCGCCTTCGGATTGCGCCAGAACTGCGTGAGCGCCGTGCCGGGCGGATGACCTTCCGGATAATGATCGAATTGCGGATCATTGCCCCAGGTGGCGCCGAGCGGCACCAGCTGGTCCCAGGCGCCCGTGCCCTTGGGCACATCCTTGTCGTAAACGAAGGTCGCAAACACCCAGCCCGTCTCCGGCGCCGCGTCGGTGTCCTTGACGATGATGTCGAACTGCATCACGCGCAGGTCCGTCACTTGCAACGTGTAGGGCGCGTTCGAGCCGTGCAGGCGATGGTCGAGGATCTCCTTGAGCGGCGGCCGATACACGCGCCAGATCGCGGCGCCATCGACCACCGGCCAGTCGGCCGGCGTCGCCGCCACGCCGCCCGCCTTCACTACGAGCCCGCCCTCGGGGAAGCTCGCGGCAGTGATATCGGGGACGCCCACGTCCTTCCAGATCTTACTCAGCATCGTCGCCGCCATGCGGTCGTAGTAGACGATGGTGTGGTTTTCGGTGTCGCTCTTGAGCCCGCTGTTGGTCTCGCTCGCGCCAAGGATGATCTGCCCGGTGAATGCACCAAGGATCGGATCGCGTCCGCTGTCATAGTCGCCGGGCGCGTCCGCCGGCCCCATCCAGGGCATGTCGTACCAGCCGCTCGAAGCCGGATCCCATTGCGCGGGCGCCTCGATCATCTTGCGCAGCGACGGCGCGACATAGTCCTTCAGCCGCGCCATGTAGTCGGCGGCGTTGGCAACGGTGATGGGGCCCTTCGGCTTGACGTCGCGCCACGACCGCTCGGGCGGCTGCGCGGGATAGTCGTGGCTCAGCTTGCGGAACTTGTAGGGTCCCTCGAACGGCGGCGGGTTGGAGTCCGCCGGCGGGTAGACGCCGAAATTGGACGCGAACGGATCAGGCGCGTCGGCCGCGAATGCCGCCGCGGGCATGAGCGCAGGTATCAGTGCAAGTTTCAGCGTCAGCGTCGTGGCGGCCTTGGCGACGACCGCCCAGCTCGACCGGGATTCAGACCGCGGCATGTGCACCCCCTCGTGCCCATGGGACTGCTGCTCAAGCGCGCATGCCTGCAGGACACGGCTTCCGGCGTTCAATCTGAACCCGAGACCCCGTTTGCGCAAGCGCGCCGGCGAACGCCCCCATTAAATTTGCAGAGCTTTGGAATTTGCAGAAATTTGAAGCCTTGCCGAAACGACCCTGCCGGGACGATTGACACGTTCAGAAACAAATACGCCGCCCCCAGCGGACGAGGCCTAGCATGGGATTACCCGAAGACTTGTGACATCCTTCACAATTCGGCGAGGGTTTGGCGGCTGACGTCGGAGACGCCTGGCATCGACCTCCGGCGCGGCGCCATGATCCTCGACGACCGCGTGACCCCAAAGTTGATGGTCGGTGGGCTGCTCGCGATCTCCGGCGTCGCCATCACACCAGTGAGATCGAGCGCTCGACCAATTTGAAAACCCGGAAGTCGCGCCGTGCCCAGCGTCGGCGTGGTGACGCGAGAAAATGCCGACGCTGCGAAATGTCAGGCCAGGCGCTTCAACATCCGTATCAAACCGGAACTTGAAGCCGGAACTTGAAAGCCGGAACTTGGCGCCAAGCGGGAACCCGCCATCGACTGCGATCAACGCTTTCGTGAAATATGAAGCAGCTCACAGTCCTAAATCGACGTCCGGGTTACCCGGGCGAAGAATTCCGGCCGTCGATTTGGGGGCGATGAGATCGGAAGTGCGCCTGATGACTGACGGGAAAAGACATGAACCAGGAGATCGGAGCGACAGGCTATGTCCTGATCGTCAACAATGATCCATTGATGCGGCAGGCGGTGAGCAGCTACTTTTCCGACCACAATTTCCGCACCAGCTGCTCGTCCGACTGGAGCGAGCTGAACTGCACCCGAACGCTTCCCAGCTTGATCATCATGGACCAGCCAAACGGCCTGCATGACGGGCTGGATCGACTGCGATCCATCCGGTCGAAATCAGATGTTCCAGTCATCGTCACCGGCAACCGCGCCGACGAGGTTGATTCTGTCGTCAGCCTCGAACTTGGCGCCGACGACTACATCGTAAGGCCCAGTCCCGGAGAATTGCTCGCACGTGCCCGCGCGATACTGCGACGCCGGGAAATGTCGCGTTCAGCGCAAAGTCGTGTACGGGAAGGCGGCGGCTACAGGTTCAATGGCTGGCGGCTTGAGCGCTATGGCCGACGTCTCGTAGACCCCCTCGAAACACCGGTCTCGCTAACCAAAGGCGAGTATGCCCTGTTGCTGGCGTTCCTCGAAGCACCTGAACGCCCCCTTTCGCGTGAGCATCTCCTGAATGCGACGCGGGTTCGTGAAGATATCTTCGATCGGAGTGTCGATGTTCAGGTCCTGCGGCTACGGCGCAAGTTGGAGATTGATCCGAATGCACCGCCCATGATCCGGACCGAACGTGGCGTCGGCTATGTTTTTGCCCTGCCGGTCGAGCGCTTTTGACCAATTCTTCCCGCCGGCCATGTGAGGCCCCGCCTCGATGGCGACGCCGGCAGAAAGACGCGTGCTGCGTTGGGAGCAATGGCGTTGCTCAAATCTCCTTTCGCAAACGGACCCGATGTGATTTTGCCGGGCGCACGTTGTTGCGCCTTGTAGCCGAGCCTGTGAGTCATCTTGCAGACGGTGCGTTCGTTGCCATGAACCACCTCGCTACGGCTGTAACGCAATGCGCAGTCCCTGAAATTCTTCCGTAGCGCGTCTCGCTCATCCTGCGGGCGGCTCGCTCAGCTTCGCCTCGGCCGAAGCTTGTGGCGACCGACATCGTAACCATCGGGAGCCCTACGCATGTCAAATCCGATACTCAAGCAAGCTGTCGTCATCGGTGCGGGGATGGGAGGTCTTGCTGCGGCAAAGGCTGTCGCGCCGTACTTCGAAAAGGTCACGGTGTTCGATCGTGACGCGCTGCCGGACGTGCCAGCGCCTCGCTTCGGCACGCCGCAGGCATGGCACACGCATGGGCTGCTCGCGGGCGGACACCGGGCACTCGAATTTCTGTTTCCTGGCATCGAGCACGATCTCATCGAGGCTGGCGCCATTCGGATACGCGTTCGGCGCGACATGCGCCTTGAAGCGCCGGGCTTCGATCCTTTCCCGCAGCGCGACCTCGGCTTCGATCAATTCGGCATGTCGCGTGCCGCGCTCGAGCACGTCTGTCGTCGGCGGGTCGAACGTATCGGGCATATCGAGTTCAGGCCGCGCACGCGTGTAACAGAAGTCATTGCCTCGCACGACAATCGTGCGGTGACGGGAGTGCGCTTTGACGACATGCGCGGGAGGGAGGGAGGCCTCGCTGCGGATCTGGTCGTCGACGCCTCGGGGCGGGCTTCGCCAACGCTTCGCTTGCTCGAAGCGATCGGCTCGGCGAAACCGGCAGCGATCGAGATCGGCATCGATCAGGCCTACGCGACGGCCATCTTCGAAAAGCCCGACGACGCTCCGACGGATTGGCTCGGCATGGTGCACGTGCCGATGCCGCCGGCCAGCAGCCGCCTCGCGATCATCATGCCCATAGAGGGGCAACGATGGAGCGTCTCGCTTTGCGTAAATCACGGCGAGGCGGCGCCCGGCGACATTGACGGGTTCATGGCTTTCGCCAAGTCGCTCCGCCGTCCCACCGTCTACGATGCGATCCGCGGCGCGAAGCAGATCGGCAACATCGAGCGGTTCGGAATGCCGTGCAGCGTGCGGCGCGCTTTCGACAAGCTCGACCGTTTCCCTCGCGGGTTGATCCCGCTCGGGGATTCGATCTGCCGCTTCCCTCCGGTCCAGGGCCAGGGGATGTCCGTCGCCGCGCAGGAGGGCTGCGTTCTGGCGACCCTGCTCGAGTCGCGCTGCCGACTCACCGATCCGCTCGATGGCCTCGCGGAAGCCTACGTCCGCGACATCCAGCCGCTTCTCGAAACCCCATGGACCGTCGCGATGGACGATCTCGTTTATCCGCAGACGCGCGGTGTGCGGCCGCCGGACCTCGAAGCGAGGATGCAATACGCGCGCGCGCTCATGCGGCTCGCAGCCGAGGATTACGAGACGGACAGGATCGTCTGCGAAGTACGGGGGCTCCGCAGGCCGCAAAGCGCGCTGCGCGCACCCGAGCTGGCAAGCCGCGTCAAGTCCATGATGGCGGTTGCGTAGGCCTTTTTCGAAATCGCAAGTGGAGGAATTAATGAACGTCATGAACAAATCGACCGCTTCCGACCCAGCCGCGGAACTGGGTGCGAAGATGCAGGGACGAATCGTGGCACGGGGCGACGGCGACTATGCCCGCACGCGGCGGGTATGGAACGGCGCCGTCGAGAACCAGCCAGCGTTATTTGCAGTGTGTGAGACGTCCGCGGACGTGCAAGCGGCGGTGCGGAGTGCGCGTCGGCACGGAGTTCCTCTGTCGGTACGCGGCGGAGGTCATGACTGGGCGGGCCGCGCCTTATGCCCGAACGGACTCGTCGTCGACCTCGGCAAGATGAGGCAAGTCATCGTGGATCCGCACGCTCGAACAGCGACCGTCTCCGGCGGCGCAAGGATCAAAGACGTGGCTGCCGCCGCGGGTTTCTACGGTCTGGTTGCGGCATTGGGCAACTGCGGTGAGGTCGGCGTCACCGGCCTCACCCTGGGCGGCGGCTACGGCCCTCTGAACGGTCGGTACGGCCTGGCGGCGGATAATTTGCTGGGTGCCGAGGTGGTGCTCGCGGACGGGCGGCGCATAACGACCGGACCGGATGCGGAGCCCGAGCTGTACTGGGCGCTACGCGGCGGCGGCGGCAACTTCGGCGTTGTCACCTCCATGCGGATCCGGTTGCATGAAGCGCGCCGCATGCTCGCGGGATCGATCGTTTATCCCTGGACCGAAGCCGAGTCAGTGCTGCGCCGCTACGCGGCGTTCGCGGAAACCATGCCTGACGAACTCGGTGTGTCAGCGATCATGACATCCGGTCCGGATGGCCAGCCCGCGCTCATGCTGTCGCCGCTGTGGAACGGCGACCAACATCGAGGGGAACGCATCATCGGTGACCTCCAGGCCCTTGGAGCGCCGCAATTCGCACAGCTTGGGCCGATGACCTATACTGACATGCTCGCCCCGTTTGATGCCTGGGTGGCCGAAGCGGCTGGCTGCCACTGGGAGATCCGGACGCGCTCGCTGCCCACGCTCATGCCCGGCGCTATCGATACGATCATTAGCGCAGTCGCCCGCAAGACGTCGCCCCGCACTGCCATCGCTTTTCACCACTTCCACGGCGCGGCCACGCGCATTCCGGCGGATGCGATCGCCTTCGGCTTGCGCCAGGAACATTTCATGGTGGAGATCATCGCCGGTTGGGAGCCCGATGGAAGCAACGGCGCGGAGCACAGGCAATGGGCGCAGAACCTTTGCAGGAGCCTCGCCCCGTTCGCCTTGCCGGGTGGCTACGCCAACCTGTTGGGGCCGGATGACCGCGAACAGGCGGCGACGGCTTATGGCGACAATGGCGCCCGGCTCTGCGCCCTCAAGCGTCGCTTCGATCCCGATCGGGTCTTCGCGTCTGCGATCCCGCTGCCGGAGAGATAGATCCGTTCGATCGGGAACCCATGTTGCAGCCGTAACCACCGGCGGCTTGCCGTGGCCCCTTACTCCTTAGAGTGCCCTACTCAGCGCCATTGAACCGTTACGCGTCCCACGGCTTCCTCAATATTGGTGGACTTTCTTGGGATGCGATGCGCGCTGCTTGAAGAGATGGTGCCTGTTCATATCGCAGTACGTGTTCCACCGGCCGGAAGCTGAAGCCAGGCACTGCTCTCTTGTCTGGTAAGAACAGTCACCTGAGGCGCCAAGCCCTCCGCCAAAGACGCACCAGGGATAATCGTGTGCCGCATGAGCGGTGGTGACGGCTGCCAATAACGTCAGTGCGACCAGGATCGTGCGCATCGTTGCTCCAATGGAAAGCAGGGCGAATATGATGGCGGTGAGCGGGCACCGAAACGACAAAGCGACTGTTGAGCTAGATCAAACGTTTCCGGGCACGTAGCCGTTCCCGCAACGCGCCGTTCTGTTGCGCCCTACCGAACATCGCCTCCCAAGCAGCAACGTACGACCTCGTTTCGGAAATGCCCGCCCTGCCGACTTCAGAAGGCCTATTTTACAGGTATCCTGATTTCGCCCAGGCCCTCGATTCCTCCCGTCACCACCTGGCCGCGCTGCACGGGGCCGACGCCTTCCGGCGTGCCCGTCATGATGATATCGCCGGGCTTGAGCGCCATCGACTGCGAGCAGATCGAGATGATGTCCGGCACGGGCCAGATCAGCTTTGAGATGTCGGAATCCTGCTTGAGCGCGCCGTCGACGGCGAGCCAGATGCGCCCGGCGTAGGGATGGCCGACCTCCGAGACCGGTCGCAACGGGGCGATCGGCGCCGACAGATCAAAACCCTTGCCCCAGTCCCACGGACGGCCCTGCTCACGGGCCTGAAGCTGCAGATCGCGGCGCGTCAGATCGATGCCGACGCCGTAGCCCCAGACATGATCGAGCGCGCGCGCGACGGGAATGTCCGCGCCGCCCTGCCCGATCGCGACGATCAGCTCGATCTCGTAGTGGAAGTTGCTGGTCAGAGGCGGATAGGGAACCGTCGTACCATCGTCCACGACCGTGTCGGCAGGCTTCATGAAGAAGAACGGCGGCTCGCGATCGGGATCGCGCCCCATCTCGCGCGCGTGCGCCGCGTAGTTGCGGCCGACGCAGATGATCCGGCGCAGCGGAAAGCGCGCTGTGGCATTGTGGACCGCGACCGAGGCATGAAGCGGCGGCGGCAGGACGAAATCGGAGTGGGTGCTGGTGTTAGGCATTGCCGCGGTCCTCTCGGAAAAGATGCAGGGCTTCCTGAATGGGTCGATCGGAATAGGAGAAAATCACGGCGTCGCCGTCGATCGCCTCGTGACGCACGCGATGCCAGGACGGGACGACGAAGATGTCGCGCTTGCCCCATTCGACCACGATGTCCTCGCCGGATCGCGACGAGATGATGCTGCGTCCCTTGCCCTCGATCGGCACGAACACGGTCGCGTCCGTCGAGCGGTAGACCGCGGTCGCAAAACCCTTCGGCAGGAGCTGGATGAAGGTCGCCATGGTGGCCATGGCGTGATTGCCTGTGATCGGGTTGGTGTAGCGCATCTTGAGACCGTGGCATGCGTCCCAGGCGGCGGCGCGTCGCAAGCGCTCGAGCGACTCGCGCGTTCGCGCATAGGGATAGTTGAACACCGGCGAGGTGCCGCCGCCTCCCCTGTGATCAACGGGAAGCAGGTTATGGCCATAGCGGGCGTCGCTGTCGCCGACCGGGCGGGTGATCGGCTGCTCGTCAACGTCGAGATGTTCGGCGAAGGATGCATCCAGCATCTGAATGACGGGAATATCGAGACCGTCGAGCCAGAACACCGGATCGGAACTGGGGTTGCCATGATCGTGCCAGGCCCAGGGCGGCGTGATGATGAAATCGCCTTCGTGCATGATGGTACGTTCGCCGTTCACCGCCGTGTAGGCGCCCTCGCCTTCGAGGATGAACCGCAGCGCGGATTGCGTATGGCGGTGGGCCGGCGCAACCTCACCCGGCATGACGAGTTGCACGCCGGCATAGAGATCCGTCGTGATTTTCGACTGGCCACGAAGACCGGGATTTTCGAGGACCAGGACCCTCCGCTCCGCCTCCTTGGCGGTGATGAGGCTCCCGGCCTCGAGCATGTATGCGCGGATCTCGTCAAAGCGCCAGGATGCCGGGCGACACGCGCTTCGCGGTTCGGGTGTTACGAGATCGGCCAGTGAGAGCCACAGGGCCGTCAGGTTGCTCTTGTCGATCTTGTCATAGAAGGCGCGCCGCTCTGCCGTGTCGGCCGTTGGCGCCATGATGGCTTGTTGCGACATTTGCCTGTCTCGCTGTTAGTGATGAAGCGTCGCGGCCGACGGCGTGAGCTTGAGCGCCGGCTCGCGTCGGCGAAGCGCGATCACGGCAAGGCCCGCCAACAGGGCCGGTGCTGCCGCCGCCAGAACGACGGACTGCGCATTCCACCCGAAGCCGAGCAGAACACCACCTGCGACCGGACCGATGATCGAGCCGATGCGGCCCACGCCCAACGCCCAACCCACGCCAGTGGCCCGGATCTCAGTCGGATAGAGGCTGGCCGCGAGCGCGTTCATGCCGATCTGCGCGCCGACCACGCCAAAACCGGCGAGGAAGGTCGAGATCATCAGCGTCCACACGCTGGCGGATCCGAAGGCGATACCCGCAATGAAGAGCGCCGAGGCGGAATAGGCGCCGCCGAGCACCAGATACGGATCGAGCCGGTCGACGAAGCGCCCGAGAACGATCGCGCCGACGACGCCTCCGGCGTTCAACACGGCCGTCGAGAGGATCGCGATGTTGAGGGGCAGGCCGCTCGCCTTGAGCAGCGAGGGCATCCAGTTCACGAGGAAGTACATGACGAGCAGGTTCATGAAGAACGCGATCCAGAGCAGCACCGTCATGGATGCGCGGCCTTCTCCGAAAAGCTTCGTCACCGGAAAGCCGGATGTTTGCGAGCCATGCATGACATAGCGGCTCGACGACGAAGGCAAGATGGTCGGATCGAGCCTGACGAGCAAGCCTGCGATCCGGTCGTCGGCAACGTTGCGCGTCATCAGATAGCGGATCGACTCGGGCAGCCAGATGATCAACACGATCAGGGTGACAAGGGGAAGCACGCCGCCCACGACGAAGACCGCTTGCCAGCCGAGCGCACCGATCAGAGGCGCACTGATCACGCCGCCGATCGTCGAGCCCAGCGGAAAGCCGCAGAACATGATGGCGATGAGCAGCGCGCGCATCCGCTTCGGCGCGTATTCGCTGGTCAACGCAATGATGTTGGGCATCGCGCCGCCGAGTCCAAGGCCCGTCAGGAAGCGGTAGACAAGGAGCTCGTTCAGCGTGCTCGCGCGCGCCGTGACGAGCGCGAAGATGCCGAACAGCAGCACAGAGAGCAGGATCACGGATTTCCGACCGAAGCGATCGGCAGCCGGGCTCAGGACGAAAGCACCGACCGTGAGGCCAGCGAGGCCCGCGCCGAAGATCGGACCGAAGCCGGCCATCGCGATCCCCCATTGCTCGGCGATCACCGGCGCGACATAGGCGATCGCCTGCGTGTCGAAACCGTCGAGCAGCGCGATCCACGCGCAAAGAACGAGGACCAGAAGCTGGAGGCGTCCGAACCGCGCCTCTTCGATGACCTCGGTAACGTCTACAATATTCGCAGCGGACATCACGAACTCCAGTGCGCCTGTGTTTCTAAGCTGGTGACAATTCAATAAGCTTTTAAAGAGGACGGAGCTGGCTGCTCGTTCAGGCTACCAACGGAGCGCTGCGCAGCTTCTGTCGATCGATCTTGCCCGTTCCCGTCTTCGGCAAATCGGACCAGTATTCGATCAGGCGTGGATATTTGTAGGGAAGCAGTTTCGACTTGACGTGATCCTGCAGCTCACGCGTCAACGACTCGCTCGCCACATGACCGTCCCGAAGAATCACGAATGCTTTCGTGGTCATGCGGCGATCGGGCAGCTCGAGGCCAAGGACCGCGCATTCGCGGACCGCAGGATGTTCCGACAGGCAGAGCTCGATCTCGACCGGGTAGATCCACTGGCCACTCACCTTGATGAGATCGTCGACGCGACCGACGAAGGTGAAGTAGCCGTCCGCGTCCTCGACGAGCCTGTCGCCGGTCCAGATCCACCCCTCCTCGCGCATGGTCTGTTCGGTCTTGTCGGGCCTGTTCCAGTAGCACGGCGCGTTGGAGTGGCCGCGGACCCACATCACGCCTTCTTCGCCTTGCGCGACTGGCTCCCCTTCGGGCGTGGTCAGCCGGATCTCGTATCCCGGAACGCGCTTGCCGGCTGTCCCGGTCTTCCTCTGTTCGCGCGTGTTCGACAGATAGATGTGCAGAACCTCGGTCGATCCGAGTCCTTCGACGATCTCGAGCCCGAAGCGTCGCCGCCAGTCGCTGAAGATATCCTGCGACAGCACTTCAGCGGCCGACAGGCAGAGGCGCACGCTCGACAGGTCGGCAGACCCGATGCGAGGATGATTCAGCAACGCGTTGTAGAGCGTCGGCAGGCCGAAGAAGAGGGTCGGCTTGAACCGCTCGATCAGGTCCAGAACGGCAGCTGGCTCGGGCCGCCCGGCGAGCAGGACAGTGCTGGCGCCGACCGAGAACGGGAACGTGATCGAATTGCCGAAGCCGTAGGCGAAGAAGATCTTCGGCACGGAGAAGCAGATGTCGTTCTCCTCGATTCCCAGAATGTGGCGGCCGAAACTATCCGCCGTGTAGGCCATGTCGTGCTGGAGGTGCACGATGCCCTTCGGCCGGCCGGTGCTGCCCGAGCTGTACATCCAGAACGCCATGTCGTCGCGGCGCGTGGGTGCAGCTTCCAGCTTCGCAGGAAACTGGGCGAACCATTGGTCGCCATTCAGGACCTTGATCGAGGACGGTTCGCATGCGGCATCGCCGTTCACGATGACCAGCGCGCGCAGCGACGTCCCCGCGATCGTCTCCGGGTCGAACAAGGCCGCATATTCGGCGTCGACGACGGCAGCCGGCGCGGCCGAGTCCTGGAGATAGAAGCCGATGAGGTCCTTCGGCGACAGCGTGTTGATCAGCATCGGAACGAAGCCCGCACGGATCGCGCCAAAGAACACCGCAGGATAGGCCGCCGTGTCGTTCAGCAGGAGGAGCACGCGGTCACCGGCGACAAGTCCGAGCGACCTGAGTGCATTGCCGCATTTGGCGGCCTCGATACACAGTTCGCCATAGCTGGTGTTGCCAGTCGCGGCAAAGATCGCGACCTTGTCGGCACGACCCGCTTTGAGATTGTCGAAGAGGATCTCGCTGGCGTTGTAACGCTCGGCGATTTCGAAGCCGATCTCCTGCGCGCCGGGCGAATTGTCGGGCACATGGTCCACGATCGCGTAGCTGATTCCGTCCGTCATGGGAGCGCTCCTCATCATCGCTTACGTGCTCGAGACCAACGAACTGGCGTCGTAACGCGCCATGAAGCCAGGCGACATCGCGCGGAGCTGATTGTCGTCGATGCGGCCGGAGCGGGTGATATAGCTGTAGCCGAAGTCCAGCGGAGCCAGCTTCATGTGCTCGGCAAAGCGCTCGTACCAGGCCGCGCTGGTCCTTGCGGCCTTGACCAATTTCTCCACCACCGGCCGGCGCGCGGTCTCGTAGTCTTCCAGTGCACGGCGGAGGCTGTGCGGCTCGCCGTCCAGCGCGTTGACGAGAGCGATGACGTCCTCGAGCGCGAGGCGCGTGCCTGATCCGATCGAGAAGTGCGCTGTGTGAAGCGCATCGCCGACGAGCACCATGTTGCGGTGCGACCAGCGATCATTCCACAGCCACGGAAAATTCCGCCAGATCGACTTGTTGTTGACGAGCTTGTGTCCTTCGAGGGTGTCGGCGAACACTTTTTCGCAGATCGCCCTGCCCTCTTCCTCGGTCTTCTCCGCAAAGTCGGCGCGCAGCCATGTGGCGCGATCGCACTCGACGATGAACGTGCTCATCGTCGGCGAATAGCGGTAGTGATGGGCGTTGAAGCTGCCGTGCTCGGTTTCGACGAAGGTCTGGGTCAGTGTCTCGAAGCGCTTGGTGGTGCCGTACCAGGCGAACTTGTTGTCGTCGTACGAAAGGGACGTCTTGAAGTCTCCTTCAAAGGTCCTTCGGATCAGCGAATTCACGCCGTCGGCGGCAACGACCAGATCGTATCCCGCGAGTTCATCGACGGAGCGCACGACGGTGCCGAACTGCAGATTTGCGCCTGCGGACCGTGCGCGCTCGGTCAATTGCGTGATGAAATCGAGCCGTCCGACCGCGGAGAAGCCGACACCGTCGAGCGCGACGCGTTCGCCGCGGTGAACGAGAGTGATGTCGCGCCATGTCTCCATGCGCGCGGAAACGGCCTCGGCGGTTTCCGGATCATCGGCGCGAAGGAAGTCGAGCGCCTTGTCGGAGAAGACGACGCCAAATCCCCAGGTCGCGCCTTCCTGGTTCTGCTCGAAGACGTCGACTTGGTCGTTGGGATGCCGACGCTTCCACAAGTAGGCGAAGTACAGCCCCGCAGGACCACCCCCCAGCACAGCAATGCGACTGAGCCGCATGACTTTCCCTTCCCCTGTTGCTTTGCTTACCGCTTCTTATTGCGTATTATGCAATTGATTTCTTAATATGCAATATATTTTTGCGTCTTGAGGAATCATTTTTCTTATAGGGAACGAAGTCCACCGAGCTAAGCTCGTCCGGCAGAAGGATTTTCGGATGTTTGAGACAGCTTTCACGATCGAATGGGGCGATTGCGACGAAGCCGGAATCGTCTTTTATCCCAACTACTTCTATTGGTTTGACTGCACCTATCAGCGCTGGCTGAGGCGATGCGGATTGAGCCAGCGCGAGCTCAAGCGCCGCTTCGGGAGCGTCACGCCGCTGGTCAATGTGGGCGCCCAGTTTGCCGGCCCTGCCCGCTACGACGATGAGCTGCTGGTCCGCGCGGAAATCGCCGAGTGGCAAGAGCGGCGATTTCGAATCGACTACAAGCTGTCGGTCGGAAACGTGCAGATCGCGAGCGGCTTCGAACAGCGCGCCTGGGCTTCTGTCACGGACACAGGCGAACTCCGCGGCGCGAGCATGCCGCAAGAGTTCAAGGACATGTTGCGATGAAACGGACGCGCCCGAAAGATCCTGATGAAGAGAGCGGCGGGACGGCCCCCGGTGGCATCCAGGCTCTCGACGCCGCGCTTTCGGTCCTGCGAGTCCTGCGATCCTTCGACGGGCCGGCGACGCTGTCAGATATCGCGCGCGAAGCCGGCATGCCACCGAGCAAGGTGCATCGCTACCTGGCAAGCTTCATTCATGCGGGCCTTGCCGTGCAGAAGGAGCGCTCCGGCAGGTACGACCTCGGCCGCGAAGCTGCGGAGCTGGGCGTTGCGGCCATCAGCCGGAACAACTTCGTCGTCCGCGCCTCCGATGAGCTTGAGGAACTGGCCGCGACGACGGGGCAAGCGGCACTGCTGGCTGTCTGGAGCCACAATGGCCCGACCGTGGTCCGAATGGAGAGAGGTCCCCATCTGACGACCACGTCGATCGGTCTTGGCAGCACGTTTCCCTTGCTCGACTCCGCGACCGGACGCGTCTTCCTGTCTTATCTGCCGTCCCCACAACTGGCCGCGCGGCTGCAAAACGAACTCGAGCGCGCCGCTTCTGTCGGCGTGAGCTGGCCGGATCTCGATCCCAACCCGGAAAGCGTCGAGGCATTGACGACGAAAATCCGGCGCGAGCGCGTCGCCTATGTCGACGGACGTTACATTCCGGGCCTGATTGCGATCTCGTCCGCGATCACGAACTGGCAAGGCGAGATCGAAGTCGCCGTGACCTTGTTCGGCACGCACAGGGACTTGCTGCAGCCGGACAGTCCCGCGCGGGCAGTTTTGATCGATTTTGCCGCCCGTCATTCGATCGCCCCGCCGACCCCCGCTCCGTCACCCTAGATCGTCAAGGACGCGACGGAGATTGCCCTTGTGGCTGGCGAGAAGATTCGCCGCTTCCGTCTTGTCGTATCCGAGCACGACGAGTGCGGCCAACTTGATGTCGCCGCCGGTCTCTTCCAAGGCAGAGGCGGCTTGCGTTTCGCTGCTGCCGGCAATGCGGGCAACCATCGCTTCGGCGCGGCGCTTCAGCTTCGCGTTCGTGGGCAGCATGTTGACCATCATGCCGCGGTAGACGCGACCAAGACGCAGCATGATGCCGGTCGACATCAGGTTGAGGACGATCTTCTGGGCGGTGCCGGCCTTCATCCGCGTTGAACCGGCGATGAGCTCCGGCCCGGTCTCGACGAGGACCGGATATTTCGCGGCTGCAAGCAGCGGGGCCTGGCGGTTATTGGCAATGCCGACGGTCACAGCCTGGTGCTGGCCGGCCCGGCGTAATGCGGCGACGGTGAACGGGGTCGTGCCGCTCGCCGCAACCGCGATGACGACGTCGTGCGACGACAGCCGTGCGGCATCGATCTGGGCGATTGCGTCGTCGATGTCGTCTTCCGCGCCTTCGACGCTGGTGACGAACGCGCTCTGCCCGCCGGCGATGATGAAGTGGACCCGCTGCTGTGGCCACGCGAAGGTGGGCGTCAGTTCGGCGCCGTCCTGGATCGCCACCCTGCCCGAAGTCCCTGCGCCGACATAGACCAGGCGCCCGTCATCTCCGAGAGCTTCTGCAGCGGCATCCGTCGCCGCGGCGAGCGCAGGAAGACATTGGCCGACGGCCGCGACCGCTGCGAGCTGACCTTCCCACATCGCTTCCAATGCGGCCGTTCCTGACCACGCGTCCAAATCCGTGAAGCGGGGATCGACGGCTTCAGTTGCATTGGCGCGATCCGTTCGTTTCATGGGCTCATACCACCGTGGCGCGACGAATCTGAGTTGCCAGTGGCCGGCTCGGCCAAAGGCATGTCGCCGTTCATCGCATGCTTGAAACTGCCAGCGCGACCGGCGAACCAACTTGGATCCTGGTACATGGGTTCCAGTTCGGTAGGCGCAACTGGCCGCGCAGACGATCCGATCCTTCTCCCAACAAAAATCTCAAAAACACGGAAAATTGAGTCGCGAGCGTTTCCAAAAAAATGCCGTGCCTGATGGCACGGCCAGTTTCAGGGAGCAAACCGGCGCGCGGACCGCCCACTAGCGGGGCCGGCATCCCATCGCGGCGGAGTTCGGATCGCTCAGTGGTCCATATCAGGCGAGACTCACCATTTGAGGGCTGCGGTGCGGACCGGATGGTCCCATAGCGCCGTCGCCTCGGCATCGAGCAGGCTCAACGTGAGCGAGCAGCCGGCCATGTCGAGTGAGGTGACGTAGCTGCCGACCAGCGAGCGGGTGATGCGCAGGCCGCGCTTCTCGAGCAGCTTTCGCGCGGCGTGGTACATCAGGTAGAGCTCGATCGTGGGCGTCCCGCCGAAGCCGTTGACCAGCAGGAGCGCCTCGGACCCCTCGCGCGCGTCAAGATCCTCCGCAATCGCCGTCGTCATCTCGAAGGCGATGGCGTCGGCCCGCTCCAGCTTGACGCGGCGGCGTCCGGGCTCGCCGTGAATGCCGACGCCCATCTCCATCTCGTCCTCGGCGAGCGCGAAGGTCGGTCCGCCCGCCGCCGGGACGGTGCAGCTCGTCAGCGCCACGCCCATCGAGCGCGTCTGCGCATTGACGCGCTCGCCGAGCGAAACGCAGCCGGCGAGATCGAGGCCCTTCTCGGCGGCCGCGCCGACGATCTTCTCGACGATCAGCGTCCCGGCGACGCCACGGCGGCCGATGCTATGGGTGGAGTTCTCGACCGCGACGTCGTCATCCGTCACGATGGTCGCAATGCGGCCTTCGGCGACCTCCGCCGCCATCTCGAAATTCATGCGGTCGCCCGCATAGTTCTTCACGATGAACAGCACGCCGGCCTCACTTGCGACGGCTTGGGCGGCCTCGACGATCTGGTCCGGCGTCGGTGACGTAAAGACCTGCCCCGGACAGGCGGCGTCGAGCATGCCGTAGCCGACGAAGCCGGCATGCAGCGGCTCGTGCCCGCTGCCACCGCCAGACACCAGCGCCACTTTTTTCGGGTTGAGCTCACGGCGGCGCACGAATTTGCGTTCCGATCCCAACGTGACGAGATCGGCATGCGCCGCGGCAAATCCGTCCAGACTCTCGGCCAGGACGTCGTCGACGGAATTGATGAACTTCTTCATGCGACCCTCCCCATCACTCAATGCCTCAGTTTCGGTCTCACTCTTTTTCCTGCATGATGGCAATCAGCCGCCGCGCGAACTCCTGGAGCAGCGCATCGAGCTGAGCATTCCGCTTGCCGCTGCCGAGATCGGGCAGATGCAGCGTCAAGGTCCGCTCGTGCGGTCCCTCGGTCAGCCGGCTGATCCTGCGCGGATGCGCGCGCGCATAGGCACGCAGAAAGGCCGCCTTCGCCTGCGGAGGAAAGTGGCAGACGTCGAAGATCGTGTTGAGATGCTGCACCGGGATTGGCACCGGATAGGCCGGATTGGAAATCTGGCTGACGAAGCTCCGGTTCTTTCCCATAGCATGGGCAAGCCGCAGCCGCATTCCCGAGGGGCGCTTGTCGAGCACCTCCTTGAAAATGCGCTTGTAGACTGCAACGGCGCCGGCTTCCGCCGGTTCATCGGCAACGGCGTCAGTCAAGTCCCACCCCCGCTGCCCAGACGATCGATCGTTTGCTTGATTTGCGCAAGCGCCAAGACGTTCACGGAGAGCTCGCGCAGCCCGCAATCGAGCAGCGCGGGGATGCAGCGCGGCTCGCTCGCCATGTCCCCGCAGAGGCTCACCGGGATTCCATTGCGCCGGCCGTGCTCCGCGGTCCGCGTGATCAACTCGAGAACAGCGGGGTGCAAGGGATCCATCAGGGATGCGAGAGCGCCATTCGAGCGGTCGCAGGCAAGGACGTATTGCGCAAGATCGTTCGAACCGATCGAGAAGAAGGCGCTCCTGAAGCTGGCGATCGAAAGCGCCGCTGCGGGCACCTCGACCATGATCCCGAGGTCGGGAAGCATCGCGGGAGTGCCTTGCGCCCGCAAGTCCTGCACGACGTCGGCGAACAGCTTTCGTGCCGCCTCGACCTCGCTCGCCGACGTGACCATCGGGAACATGACCTTGAGATTTCCACGCACCGCCGCACGCGCCAGTGCGCGGAGCTGAACCGCAAAGATCTCGGGCCGTGCGAGACAAAGACGAAGACCGCGAACCCCAAGGAAGGGGTTTGCCTCGCCGTCCGGCGTGAAGCCCGGCACCGGCTTGTCACCGCCCGCGTCAAAGGTGCGGATCGTCACCGGACGCCGGTCGGCCCAGCGCAAGACCTGGTCGTAGACCTGAAACTGCGTCTCCTCGTCAGGCAAGACGTGCTCCGACAGCAGAAACTCGGTGCGCATCAGGCCGACGCCATCGGCATATTGCGCATCCGGATAGTCGAGATCCTCGACGCGCTGGATGTTGATGAGAAGCTTGATCCGTTCACCGCGCCAGGACGATGCCGGCCGCCGCAGGATGGCTCGCGCGGAGGCCCTGCTCTTGCGGTGAAGCTCCCGCCGCTTCTCGAACAGGCCGATCTGCTCGCTGCTGGGATCGAGCTCGAGCGTTGCGCCCTCGCCATCGAGCAGTGCCGAGGTCCCTGCCGCCGGCACCGCGCCGAGCTGCACCACCATCGGAATGCCGCGGGCACGCGCCAGCATCGCGACATGGCTCGTCGGACTGCCGCGCAGCAGCGCCAGGCCGCCGCCATCGGACCAGTCGATCTCGAGGAAGCGCGAAGGCGGCAGATCGTCGGCGCAGACGACCGCACCGCTCGGAATTCTCAGCGCATGGCCTTCGCCGCCGCGCAAGATGTTCAATACGCGATCGCGCAGGTCAGCAAGATCCGAGCTGCGCGCCTTCAGATACTCGTCCGGCGCCGAATTATAGTCCGCGATCTGCTCGTCGAATGCCGCGCGCCAGGCAGCGTCCGCGGGTTCGCCTTCGCCGATCGCTGCCAGGATCGCGCTGACCAGATCTTCGTCCTCCAGCAGCGCGACCTGGAATTCCAGGATTTGCGCGGCTTCACCGCCGGCGGTTGCAGCGAGCTCGGCGATCTGCCGGCTCGCGCTGTCAATCGCGCTCCGCAGCGCAAGCGCTTCATCGACCAGGGTTCCGGCGACCCGCTCGCCGTTCGCGCCCGCATCGACCCGGATGAACGGCCCCTGGGCAAAACCGATCGAGGCGGTTCTGCCACGGTAGGCCGGTCCTGAAGCGCTGTCTCGCATGTTACGCGATCCCGTCTGGGAAATCGGATGCAATCAGATCGATCAGTGCGGCGACGGCCGCTTCCGCATCACCGCCCAACGCCTTGATCTCGATCATGCTGCCATGGGCCGCGCGCATGGCCATGATCTTGGCCACGCTCTTGGCATTGATCCACTCGGCCGCGCCGGCGACGCGGACGGAAATCTGCGCCTCGAACTTCTTGGCGAGCTTGGTCAGCTTGACCGCCGGGCGCGCATGCATGCCTACCGCGTGCACCAGTTGTACGGTGCCCGTGAAGATCTGTCCGTTCACGTTTGAAGTTTCCAACATCGTCATATTCCATCCTCGCGTCGCCGACATTTCAGTCGGCAGAGAGTTCCTCGGCCACGGCCCGCACCTCGGCCAGCGAGCTGCCGCCCGCCGCTTCAGTTGCCGCCATCACGGCACCTTCGACGATCGGTGCGTTGCAGACGACAACGAGATCCCGTCGCCCAGGGTCCAGCATTTCAACCGCCATTTCGCTGTTGGTCTCGGCGCCGCCGAGATCGACGAGGATCGCGACACCCTTCGGCGACCACGCGTCATTGATGGCATCGACGATCAGAGCCACGCTGGTTCCCAATCCGCCGTCGGGATTGCCGCCGCAGAAGGCGACCTTGACCTCGCTGCCGACCATCTGCCGCACCATGTCGGCGGTGCCTTTGGCAATGTCCTTTGAATGCGAGACGATCACGATGCCCACGGTGTCGTTCATGGCCGCCCCTCAAGACTCGCGCACACCGCTTGCAGAAGGACGCAGCTCGACCGTGCACCGGGATCGACATGTCCGACACTGCGAGGTCCGAGGAACGAGGCCCGTCCTTTTGTCGCCTGCATCGGCGCAGTCCGCTCGGCGGCCTCGGCAGCCGTGGAGCGAATGCGCTCGACGATGTCGGGCCGCCCGGCATCCGTCCTCAACGCCTCCAGGACAGGAACGAGCACGTCGAGCATCGTCTTCTCTCCAGCCTGCGAGCGGCCGCGCTTGCTTACCGCATCGACTCCGCTTGCGAAAACTTCTGCAAGATCATCCGGCAGGTGCTTGTCATGCGACAGCGCTTCACCGGCGGCGAGGAAGAAGCTGCCGTAGAGCGGTCCAGACGCGCCGCCGACGGTCATCACAAGGGTCTTGCCTATCGTCTTCAGCGCCTCGTCGAACGGCTGCGCGGAGATCGCATCGAGCTTGCCGAGCACGGCTTCGAAGCCGCGCTTCATGTTCGTGCCATGATCTCCGTCGCCGATCGCCTGATCCAGGCTCGTGAGCTCCGGCGCGCTCGCGATGACCTGCTCCGCGGCCACCTTGACCAACGATTTGAATGTCTCGGGTTGCAGCGACATTGAATGATCCTCAGTGAACCATGGCGTTGATGCGTTGCCCCACGCCGTCGAAATAAAGTGGATGCTTCAGGTGCAATTCAACCTCCTGACCAACCTGGAGCGGCTGGCGCGGGTCCGCAAGCGTCACCAGCGTCTGGCCCTTGTAGTCCAGGTGAACGTGATTCTGCTCACCCAGATGCTCGACCCGATGCACGCGGCCGATCAACCGCCCCCCATTTCGCGCAGCGATCTGCACATGCTCGGTGCGGATGCCAATGGTCTCGGTACCGGGTGGAAGGACTATCTCCGAAGCAAGACGTGCCGGAAGAAGGTTGATCTGGGGCGTGCCTAGCCGTGATGCGACGTACGTACTGGACGGGCTCTCGTAGATTTCCCGAGGTGTGCCGAGCTGGAGAAGCTGGCCGTCCTTGATCACGCCGATGCGCGTGGCCATGGTCATGGCTTCCACCTGATCGTGCGTCACATAGAGTATGGTTGCACCGAGCTCGACCTGGATCCGCTTGAGCTCGAGGCGAAGCTCGGCGCGCAGCTTCGCATCCAGCGACGACAGCGGCTCGTCCATCAGGTAGATCGACGGATCCCGCACCAGCGCGCGGCCGATGGCGACGCGCTGCATTTCACCGCCGGACAGGCGGGTGGCGCGGTTGTTGAGCTTGCTGGCGATATGCAGGAGCTCCGCGGTCTGCTCGACGCGCTTGCGGATGACCGGCTCCGGAACGCGCCGCGCAGGCGAGCGCAGCGGAAACGCCAGATTGTCGTAAACCGACAGGTGCGGATAGAGCGAATATTGCTGGAAGACGAACGCGATGTCGCGCGACCCCGGAGGATCGAGCGTGACGTCGCGCCCGTTGATCATGACCGAGCCCGAATCGGGTTGCTCGAGCCCGGTGATGAGCCGCAAGGTCGTGGTCTTGCCGGCGCCGCTCGGGCCGAGCAGCACGAGAAATTCGCCGTCGTCGATCGCAAGCGACAGCTCGCGCACCGCCTCGATCGCGCCAAAACGCTTGTTGATGTTGCGCAGAATGACGTCAGCCATGGCGAGCGCCTCCCCCGTTCGCGGTGCGGATCGCAAGGCCGCTGCCGGCATCGAACAGCGCCAGCCGTTCGGAGTGAAATTCGAGACCGACCATCTCGCCGATCCGCACCGGTGTGGCGGACGGCAGCCGGGCTGCAACCCGCCCATGCGCGGTGTCGACGGTGACGATCTGGTTGGTGCCGAGATATTCCGCGCCGAACACCTCGCCACGAACCGGCGCCGCATCGGTGAAACGGATATGCTCCGGACGGACGCCGAGGACCAGCGGCGCGCTGGCACGGTCCTCGCGGATCTCTGGCACGGCGATGACGGTGTCATGGAAACTGACGGCGCGATCGCCGCAATGCAGGCCGCCCTCAAAGCTCAGGAAGTTCATCGACGGCGAGCCGATGAAGTCGGCGACGAACATGCTCGCCGGCCGGTCATAAATCTCCTGCGGCGAGCTGATCTGTTCGACGCGCCCCTTGTTCATGACGGCGATCTGGTCCGCCATCGACATCGCCTCGAGCTGGTCGTGCGTCACGTAGATCGTGGTCGCGCCGATGCGATCGTGGAGATCGCGGAGCTCGCCGCACATCAGATGGCGGAATTCCGCATCGAGTGCTCCGAGCGGCTCGTCCATCAGGAAGGCCTTTGGCCGCCGCACCATCGCCCGGCCGAGCGCCACCCGCTGGCGATCACCGCCCGACAGCTTTGACGTCTTGCTCGACAACAGATGCTCGATGCGCAGCAGCCGGGCGGTCTCCTCGACGCGCTGGCGGATTTCGCGGCGGCCCATGCCCTGGCACTTCAGGGGAAAGCCGATATTCCCGGCGACGTTCATGTGCGGATAGAGCGCGAACAGCTGGAACACGAACGCGATGTCGCGGGCGGATGCACGGTCGAAGGTCACGTCCTCGCCATCGAGCAGGATCTTGCCCTCGGTCGGCAGCTCGAGGCCGGCGATCATGCGCAACGTCGTCGTCTTGCCGCAGCCCGAGGGACCGAGCATCGCAAAGAAGGTGCCGTCGTCGATCGTGAAATTCGAGCCTTCGACGGCCGTGAACTGATCGAACGATTTTCGCAGGTTTTCGACGCGGATCTGTGCCATATCTGCGGCCCTATTCCGGAAAATGGCTCACAACGACGTAGCCGAGCGTGCCCGCCAGGATCGTCACGAACGAATAGCTGTAGAGATCGAGCGAGA
Organism: Bradyrhizobium sp. UFLA05-108; assembly: GCF_059803455.1. Lineage (NCBI taxonomy): Bacteria > Pseudomonadati > Pseudomonadota > Alphaproteobacteria > Hyphomicrobiales > Nitrobacteraceae > Bradyrhizobium > Bradyrhizobium sp. UFLA05-108. The sequence continues at coordinate 29,031 of NZ_JBANAZ010000050.1, forward strand.
ACGGCTGCACCAGCATCACGATGCCGACGCCGATCAGGATCGTCGCTCCGGTCTCCCAGGGCCCGCGCCGGAACCAGCGCATCACGCCGCCATTGGCAATCGCAGAACCGGTCATTTGCGTACAGCTCCGAAGGTGATGCCGCGCAACAGATGCTTGCGCAACAGAACGGTGAAGAGGACGATCGGAACGACGAACAGCGTGGTCGCGGCGGCCACGGCCGGCCAGTCCTGTCCGCCTTCGCCGATGATGAAGGGGATGAAGGGCGGCATGGTCTGGGCTTCGCCGCTGGTGAGCAGAACCGCGAACGCATACTCGTTCCAGGAAAAGATCAGGCAGAAGATCGCCGTTGCCGCGATGCCCGTCACTGCCTGCGGCAGCACCACCTTGCGCAGCGCCTGCAATCGCGTGTAGCCGTCGACGAGGGCAGCCTCCTCATACTCGCGCGGAATTTCGTCGATGAACCCCTTGAGCAGCCAGACCGCGAGCGAGACGTTGACCGCCGTGTACAGCAGGATCATCCCGAGCCTGGTGTCGGTCAGGTTGAGCTGGCGGTACATCAGATAGATCGGAATCGCGACGGCCACGGGCGGCATCATCCGCGTCGACAGGATGAAGAACAGGAGATCGTCGGCAAGCGGAATGCGAAATCGCGAGAACGCATAGGCCGCGAGCGTGCCGAGAAACACGGCGAGGAAGGTCGAGCCGAAGCCGATGATGAGCGAATTGACGAAGCGCGGCACGACCTTCGAGGGGCCGGCGATCACCATGTCGTGCTGGCGCACGAGCTTGTCGTACCAGGTCTGCGGCGGCGGAAGCTTTGCGATGAAGTCCGGCGTCTGCCGCGTGCGTACCGTAAACAGGTTTACATAGCCCTCCAGCGTCGGCTGGAACAAAACCTTGGGCGGATAGGCAATCGCATCGCTCTGCGACTTGAATGCCGTGGCGACGATCCAGACCAGCGGCAGGATCGTGATCACCGCATAGAGGATGACCAGGCTGCCGGCCACCGCCTTTGTGCGCGGCGAGGATTCGACGATGGAGTGAGCAGTGGATTTGGCGATAGCGGCGGTCATCGTTGCTTCACCTTGTTGAGCACCTTGACGTAGATGTTGGCTGCACCAAACACGGTTACGAACAGGATGATGGCGAGCGCGGAAGAATAGCCGGTGCGCCATTTCTCGAATGCCGCGCGCTTCAGCGTGATCGAGACCAGCTCGGTGGTCGATCCCGGCCCTCCCGAGGTCAGGAGGTTGACCATGTCGAACATCTTGAAGTTCTCGATGGCGCGGAACAGGACTGCGAGCATCAGGAACGGCACCGTCATCGGCAGCGTGATCGACCAGAACTGGCGCCAGGCCGAGGCACGATCGACTTCCGCAGCCTCATAGATGTAGTCGGGAATGGAGCGCAGCCCGGCGAGGCAGATCAGCATGACGTAAGGCGCCCACATCCAGGTATCGACGAGGACGATCGTCCACGGTGCCAGCGCCACTTCGCCGGTCATGCTGAACGAGCTCGGCGGCACGCCGGTGAAGAGGCTGATCAGGTAATTGAACGGTCCGATCTGCGGCTGGAACAGCAGGGTCCAGAAGTTGCCGACCACCGCAGGCGACAGCATCATCGGCAGCAGGATCATCGTGGTCCAGAAGCTGTGACCGCGAAACTGGCGGTTGATGAGCAGTGCGAGCCCAAATCCGATCACCACCTGCAACGCCACTGACGAGATCACGAATTGCGCCGTGGTCTGGAGCCTGATCCAGACGTCCTCGTCGGTGAGAATGTCGGTGAAATTGTCGAGCCCGACGAACCGCAGCGGCAGATACGACATGCTGAGGTTGAGGCTCGTGAAGGAGAGCCTGATCATCCAGACCAGCGGAAAGATGTTGATCGCGAGCAGGAGCGCAATCGTTGGGGCGACGAACAGCCAGGCGATGGCCCGGTCCGACAGGCCGCGGACGCGTCGCGTGGCACGAGATTTGGCGGGCTCGCTCACGCCGGGGATCGTAACATGATCGGGTTGCAGAATCGTGGTCATCTTGTCCATCGGCTGGCTGGTTCGGCTTCCCCGGGGCGCTTCCCCGGGGAAACCAGTTGGAGCGATGCGAACGGTCTCGTTTATTGCGAGGCGACCTGCTTGCCCTGCTCCTTGAAGACCTTGGACCAGTCCTTAACCAGGAGATCGAGCGCCTGCTGCGCCGTTCCCTTGTCGGCAACGACGTAGTCATGCACGCGCTTCTGCATGTCGAGCAGGAGCTGGGCGTAGGACGGCTCGGCCCAGAAGTCCTTCACGATCGCCATCGACTCCAGGAACTGCGGAGCGAACGGCGCGCTCGCGGGGAAGTCCGGCGCGTTGACGACGGCCTTCAGCGCCGAGTAGCCGCCGAGCTGCCACCACTTCTGCTGAACGGTCGGCTGCGCGAACCACTTGATGTAGGCGAGTGCATCGTCCTTGTGGTCCGACGTCGCGACGACCGAGATGCCCTGCCCGCCGAGCTGGGTGAAGTGGCCGTTCGGACCGGCCGGATTGACGAAGAAGCCGATCTTGTCGCCGCCGACGTTCGGGTCCTTGTAGAGCCCGGGGAAGAAGGCGAACCAGTTCATCTGCATCGCCACCTGCCCGGACTTGAAGGCGTCGAGACCTTCCTGCATGTAGGCGTTGGTCAGGCCCGGAGCCGTGCAGCACTTGTAGAGCTCCTTGTAGAACTCCAGCCCCTTGGCAGCATCTGCCGAATTGACGAAGCCCTGCATCTGGTAGGGCTTCTTCGGGTTCTCGTAGTTGAAGCCGTAATTGTAGAGCACGTTGGTCACGCCCATCGTGATGCCTTCCGAGCCGCGCTCGGTGAAGATGTAGGCGCCGTACACCTTCTTGCCGTCGATCTCGCGGCCCTGGAAGAACGCGGCGATCTCCTTCAGCTCGTCAAAGGTCTTGGGTGGCGCGAGATCGCGGCCGTACTTGGCCTTGAACGCCGACTGAATGTCGGGCCGTGAGAACCAGTCCTTGCGATAGGTCCAGCCGACCGCATCGGCCATCGCCGGCAGCGCCCAGTAGTTCGGCGAGTTCTTCGGCCACTGCGAATAGCCGACGACGGTCGCCTGGACGAAATCGTCCATCGAGATCTTCTCCTTGTCGAAGAAGTCGTTGAGCTTGACGTACCACTTGTTCTCGGCAGCGCCGCCGATCCACTGGCTGTCGCCGATGATCAGGTCGCAGAGCTTGCCGTGTGAGTTGAGTTCGTTGAGGAAGCGATCCGCATAGCTCGTCCAGGGGACGAACTCGTATTTCATCTCGATGCCGGATTGCTTGGTGAAGTCCTTGCCGAGCTCGACCAGGGCGTTGGCCGGATCCCAGGCCGCCCAGCACAACGTGAGCTGCTTCCCCTGGGCCGCGGCCTCGCCGCCGCCCGTCACCACTAGCGCGGCGGCCCCAAGGACCGCAGACGTCACTGCACCACCTAGCCATTTGAGTCTTCGCATGTCCGTTTCCTCTCTATCGTTGAACCACCGAACCCGCTCGGCGCGTGCCTTTATCGGAACGACGCCAAGACCCTGAAACCGAGTTGATGAGCGATGAGATGATGGAGAACGAGACTGACCGCGCCCGGAAACGGATCCGGACGGGCTGGGCTCCTCCCACACATCAGCTCGATGCGCGATGTTTATTTTTTTGTAATACTAAACCTATTACTAAATTTCAGAGCTCGTCAAGCCGGTTTTTGGCGAGCTCGCCGACAAGCTCGCCGCGATAGCATTCAACCGCGAGCTTGCTGCAACGCAGCGAAATGGCCTTGATTTAAGAAGATCCGCTTTGCGCCCTGAACGTAAGGCTGCACCGATGCAGCCCCGCGTCGCGCAGTCGAAGCGCAGGGATCGTGTTTAGCAAATCATTTTACTGAACGTTCAATGCAGCGCAGTTCCCAGGCGGTCTCGTCGTCTGCCTTCACTCCAGCAACTGCGCTACAGTCAAAAAGGGGGCTGGCCTGATCGTCGTTCACTTCAGGAGACCGCATGTCCACGGCAATCTCGGTACTCGGCGGCGTCGGTCTTTTCCTGCTTGGCATGACCGTGATGACGGAGGGCCTGAAGGCGCTGGCCGGCTCCGCCCTGCGCACGGTGCTCAGCAGGGCGGCCGCGACACCGCTGCACGGCTCCTTCTGGGGCGCTGTCGTCACACTCCTGGTGCAGTCATCGAGTGCAACGACGATGACGACGATCGGTCTCGTCAGCGCCGGCCTGTTGACGTTCCAGCAAGGATTGGGGCTTGTGTTCGGCGCCAATATCGGCACCACGGGCACCGGCTGGCTGGTCGCGCTCATCGGCGTCCGTGTCTCGCTCACCGCCGCGGCACTGCCGATGATCTTCGTCGGCGCGTTGACCAAGCTTTTGGCCCGCGGACGAATCTCCGGCGCCGGCGCCGCGCTCGCCGGATTTGGGCTCGTGCTTTTCGGGCTGACGACCTTGCAGCAGGGCATGGGCGGGCTCGCCGAACGACTGCACCCGGCGGACCTTCCTGCCGTTCTCGCGGGTCCCGACGGGCGGTGGTGGTCGAGCCTGTTCGGCGTGCTGGTGCTCGTCGTGATCGGCTTGGTGATGACTGCGCTGATGCAGTCGTCAACCGCCGCCGTGGCGGTGACCCTGTCCGGCCACTTTGCCGGTGCAATCGGGCTGGACCAGGCCTGCGCGCTGATCATCGGCCAGAATATCGGAACGGCAACAAGCTCCGCCCTCGCCGCGATTGGCGCGAGCACCACCGCCAAGCGGCTGGCCATCGCCTATGTGCTTTTCAAGCTCATCGCCGCCCTGATCGCGCTCGTGCTTTTTCCCGTCACCATCCCCCTGCTCGTGCGTGCCTCGGACAGCATCGATGGCGTCACGCTGCTGGCCGGATATCACACCGCGTACAATGTCGTCGGTGTGGTGGTCCTGCTGCCGCTGATCAACCAGTTCACGCGCCTGGTCGAGCGTATCCTGCCCGAGCGCGGCTCACCGCTCACGCGATGCCTCGATCCATCGGCACTCGTGACTCCAATCGTGGCCGTGGAGGCGGTGCGCCGAACGGTCGCGCGCGCGCTCGTAACGGTATGCGCCTGGGTTGAGGCAGCACTGGCCGGTCGCGCTGCACCAGTTCGCCTCGGGAGAGATGCCGTATCGCTGCAGGACGCTGCCGACGCCCTGCGCCAGGCACAGATATTTTTGTCGGAGGTGACCGGACCGCCTGACACCGAGGACGAGCAACGGCGTCTGACCAGCACACTGCATGCACTCGACCACGCGTCTCGGCTGACGGACGTGTCGAATGGCGGAATTAATTTCGCTTCAGTGAAGGATGGACCGGAGGACATCCGCGCAGCAGAACTATGCGCCGAAGTGATGCGGAGCGCGGCCGCGATTGCGCGCGGCGTGGCGGCTCCATCGCAGCCGGTCGCGCCAGTCCCGCATGGCACCGACGCCATGGCCGGTCCGCGCGCGATCCAGACTGACGAGGCAATCGCCGAGCTCGAACGTTGCATGACAGAACTTGGTCAAGTGCTGCGCCGCCACCGCAGCGCAACGCTCAGCGCGGTCGCCAATGGAGCCCTCACCGCCGACGCCGCACTCGATCGCGTCGAAACGGTCCGCAGCCTCCAGGCGATGTCGCATCATGCCTGGCGCTCGGCGGCGCACCTTGTCGATCGTGGCTAGTCGTATCCGCTAAAGCGCGATGAACCGTCATCGCGCATCAGGTTATTTGTTTGAGCATGATCTCCGCGCAAACGCGTTCCGCGCTTGTCGCGAGGGAAAACCGTCTCACGCTTTGCGCTAACGCGGCGCTTCGGGTCCGGATCATGCTCTAAACGCCGAGGGCTTTCCGGTTGAAATTCTGCAACAGGCGCAGCGTCAGCGTTCTGGCGTTCGCGACATTGAGCAGCCAGGCCGCGCCGGCATAGGCGATGCCGCCGGCCAGGCTCACCGCAATCAGCGACAACAGCCCGGTGCCGTTGACCTCTGAGCGAACCGCGAGGATCGCCATCGCCATGACCGCGGCCGAGGCGCCCACGCCCGCGAGCCGGCCCGGATCGAACGGCAGCACATAGGCGCGGCGCATCAGGACGACCGCAGCCACGAAGCCGATGGCTTCGGTCGCGAACGTTGCCAGCGCTGCGCCATACAGCCCAAAGCCCGAAATCAGGGCGAACATCAGCGCGATGCTCAGCACCAGCGTGAGGAATGACTGGGCGGCAAGGATGAAGGGCCGCTCGGCGAGCTGGAAGCTGATCTGGACGTAGAACTGATTGGCGATCCCCAGCATCCGCGCGGCAACCAGCATCGGCAGCAGCGCCGAAACGCCGGCGCGGAAATCGACGCCGACGAGAGTTCCCGCGACCTGGTCCGCAGCGAGCGCGAGCCAGACCGCGACTGGCATGATCACGACGAGCAGGAGCTCGAGGCTTTCGTTGAGCCGTTCGCGGGTCGCGGCGTGACCCTCCTGGCTCAACGTCCGGAACACGATGGGCACGGTGGCCGCAGCGACGCTCGAGGCCAGCATCACGAGGAACTGCCGCGGCAGATCGGCGGCGACGCCGAAAATGCCGGCGGCATCCTTGCCGAGAAGATAGGCGACGATCAGCCGGTCGCTGGTCGAGTAGAGCGCGACCGAAAGACCGCCGATTGTCAGCGGCAAGCCGTAACGGGCGAGCTGGGTGAGCTGGCTCTTCTGCCAGCGCGCGATCTTCGTCGAGTCACCAGCGAGATTGAGGATGATGCCCGTGAGTGAACCGAGGCCGAACGCCGCGAGCAGGCCCAGCCCGCCCCAGCCCAGCCAGATCGCGAGCAGCCCGAAGCCGACGCTGGACAGGCTGCGCACGATCGCAATGGCCGCGAACCTGTAGGGGCGCAACTTGGCGCGCTCGAATTCCTGACCGACATCGACCGCATTCGCGGTGATGGCGACGAACACGCTGGCAAGCAGCAGCTCATAGCTGACATCGCGATGGAACAGGAAGGTCAGCGGCGCCGTGGCACAGAGGGCAGAGACGGTCAGCACGAAGGCAACCATCGCCGTGCCGCGAAAATCCACCTCCGGCGACATCGCCTGGTAGCGCGAGACCGACAGCTTGATCCAGGCAAAGAAGATCGCGCCCAGGATGCTGGCGATGCTCAGGCCCACGACGTAGACGCCATATTCGGCCGGGCTCAACAGCCGCGTGTAGGTCGTGATCGCGAAAAAGCCGACGGCGGCCGGCAGGATGTAGGCCGCGAGATAGATCGAGAAATGGCGGTTCAGCATGCGAGCACGAGACGGTGATTATCCCAGCCAATTAACGCTTCGTTAATCAGTTGGACCTTGGTTTGGCAATTTTGACGATGGCGCTGCAGCATGCCGGAGAATAGGCGCATAAAGCGACAATCCGGACCGTTGAATGCGCCGTTAGGCTCTATTTCGTACGTTAGCGTTAAATTTGCGGTTGTCTTGAACTCGCAAGTGCGATCACCCATTAGAAATAGTGGTTTCGAGCACCACCGACCGTCTCCAACGTGGACCTATCGACATGGAAGTTGCCGAACATGCTCGGACGGAGTTGCGCCTGCCCGATGCGGGCCGCAGCGACGCCGACAGGGGCATGAGCGCGACGTTGCATCCGTCACGGCCGGAGACTGCGCGCGGCGAACGGACGGTGCTCAATCTCTTCTTCGAGGAGAAGGACGACCGCTGGTTCCGCGGCGACCGGCATCTGCGCACCTGGGCTCGGCGCCTGCTGCTTGGCAAGCCGTGGATCAACGGCCAGCAGCGCGTATTCCTCAATCTGTGCGCCGGCCTCGACCGGCTCGGTATCCGCTACCGCGTCAACGATTACAGCTACATCCGCAAGCATCCCGACGAACTCGCCTGCGTCATCGGCCGCCCCTTCGTGCTGGACTGGATCGACTGGAAAAACCCGATTCTGCTCGGCGTCGCCTCGTACAATCATCCGATCGACGATCCGGGCCTGCTGACGCGGTATCCGGTGAAACACATTGTGGTCCCCTGCCAGTGGTACGCCGATATGTGCCGACCCGGTTGGCCCAATATCGACGCGTGGCCGGTGGGCATCGATACCGACGCGTGGACGCCGTCCGTCGCGGAGCACAAGAGCGTCGACGTCCTGCTCTATGACAAGGTCATGTGGGACCGCGAGCGCCTTGAACCGGATCTGATCGAGCCGATCCGCACGCGGCTCCGGGCCGAGGGCCGCACGTTCGAGGAAATCCGGTACGGCAGCTATAATGAGCAGGACTATCGCGCTGCGCTGGCACGCTGCCGTACCATGATCTTCCTCAGCCAGAACGAAAGTCAGGGGATCGCCTGTCTACAAGCACTCGCGAGCGGCGTGCCCGTGTTTGCCTGGGATCGCGGCGGGCCGTGGCGCGATCCGAATTATTTTCCGCACCGTGTCAGGTTCGACGGTGTCTCCTCGGTACCGTACTGGGACGATCGCTGCGGCATGAAATTCGTCGATGCCGAGGGCTTTGGCTCCCGCTGGAGCAAGTTCTGGACGCAGGCCGGCACCGGGGATTTTCGGCCGCGCCAATATGTGCTCGACAACCTCACGCTCGCGAAAGGCGCGCAGCATTACTACGAGATCGCCCAAGCCGTGATGCAGCGTCTTTCGGCGCGTTAGGGAGTGTGCAACATGCCGAGCCTCGACAGACGCGAATTTCTTCTTGGCTCAGCTGCTGCGCTCGCGGCCGGCGCCCCGGCAGCAGCCCAGACCTCGAAGCAGCTCAGCCGCCGTCCCGGTTATGGCGCTGCGGCCACGTTGTGGGATTTGCAGGCCGACCCGCGGCTCGGCGAAGCAATCAGCACATATTGCACGCAGGTCGTTCCGGTCCTCGAGCTGAAATGGCCGATGCTGCGGCCGGACCCGCACACCTTTGCGTTCGAGCGCGCCGATGCGATCCTGGATTTCGCCCGGCAAAATGACCTGACGATGCGCGGCCACACCCTCGCCTGGTATCACGACATCCCTGACTGGACCAAGCAGATCAAGGAAACGAAGGCGGCCGAGCGGGCCTTCGTCGATCACATCTCGACCGTCGTTGCCTACTACAAGGACAAGCTGACCTCGTGGGACGTGGTCAACGAGCCGATTCCCGACAATCCGCGCAAGATCACCGATCGGCGCGACTGCTACTGGTCGAGCATGCTGGGCGAGCGCTGGATTCCGCTGGCCTTCCGCACGGCGGCGGCCGCCGATCCCTTCGTCAAGCTCGCGATCAACGAGTACGACATCGAATCCGCCAAGGACAGTTTCATCGCCAAGCGCGCAGCCTACCGCAACCTGATCCAGGACCTGCTCGATCAGGGCGTTCCGCTGCACGCGGTCGGATTACAGTCGCATCTGCATGCCGAGCTCGAGATCGACAAGGACGGGCTTGCCGCCTTCGTCGCCGAGCTGCGCTCATGGGGGCTCGAGGTCCTCGTCACCGAGCTCGACGTCGACGACCAGAAGCTGCCCGGCGATCCGGCGCAGCGCGACGCCATCGTCGCAAAGCGCGTGGACGACCTCTTGACGGCAATCACCGCGAGCGGCCCGCTCAATTCGATCCTGAGCTGGGGCATCTCGGATCGCTACAGCTGGATCAACGGGATGTTCAAGCGGCCCGACAAGCAGCCGAACCGGCCGCTGCCGCTCGACGGCAACTTTCAGCCGAAGCCGCTGATGGATGTGATCACCAAATTCATGAAGGCCGCCTGAGCCGCGTGCCCCACTATTGCACTGTTTTCGGCGTTGCGATCCCGGCGCCATCCCCGACGTGATCGCCGGGCGCAAGGCTCGGCGCGATTGAGCGCAGGCGGAACACGTCGCGGATGTCCTCGATCGAGGTCGACGAGTAGGACTGGATGCAGAGCGCGACCTGCCGGGGCGAAGCGGCGCGCATCATCGCTTCGATCGCCGCGCGGTCGAGCCGGGTGTCGTCCCAGTGCGACACCGCAATGCTGTCCTCGGTGATCTCGTGCGCCGCCAGATGTTTTTGCGAATTGGCGACGAAGTGGCCGTAGAGCAGGTATTCGGAGAATTTCTTGCGGCGGCACAGCGCCAGGATCCAGCTCGTTCCCGTCACCGACTTGATCGCGTCGGTCATCGCCCGCACCGAATCCTTGTCCCAGACCAGCGCGTTGCCGACATAGTCATCCGCGGGGAGGCGCGTCTGCGGCACGCCGAGCAATTGATCGACGGTGCGCAGCCACAGGCAGTGCAGCGGTGTTTCCGCGCCGATCGCACCGCGCGCGACGAACAGCGGCGCCTTCGCCGAGCCTGCATATTGGCCGACGTCGAACTCGCGGAAGAACAGATTGTCCGAATCCAGGATGCAGACGCGCTGCTCGGGCGCGCCAAGCACGCCCGCGATCTTGACGATTTGCTGGATGTGCCAGCCATGCACCGGAGAGGATAGCAGCGACAGCCAGACCTTGCGGTTGCCCCGCCGCAGGAACGAGGGCGCCGCGAACAGCCATCGCGGCAGATAGCGCGACACCGGCACGATGACGCGCTTCTCGGAGGCAAAACGCGCGAACAGCGCAGCGTCCTCGTCGTTAACGACGACGTAGTGCCTGGTGTATCCCGTTAACCACGTGTCGATGCTCTCGGCGAGCAGCGAGAAGCGCTCGAGATCCTTGGCGTAGCTGGCTGTCAGCAGTGCAACGGAATGCATGAACGCGCTCGGGCCGGGTTGTCAGGGGGGCATTGCGGGCCAACTTACCGGGGCCACCTAAAGCGGGGAACTCACTTTCCAAATCAAGGTAAAGCTCCGCTGTACGGATCCCGATGCGGCTTCGCCACGCATAGCAATGACGACGCTGTCGATCCCGTCATCCTGAGGTGCGAGCCATGGGGCGCGACGCGCCACATGGGGAGCCTCGAAGGATGAACGGCCCCGCGGTAGCAGCCGGGCCGTCGCCCTTGGAGGGCCGCTTTGCGGCCACCTCAGGGTGACGGTGATAGGCGCCGCCGTAGCGCGCCGCCCTCACTCCCCCTTCCCGCCCTTCAGCTTCGGCAGCGTCTCGACGATCTTCTGCTTGCCTTCGACGATCTCGGCGAGGAAGCTTGCACGGTCGATGTCCCCGTTCTGGTCCCAGCTCGCTTCCATCAGCATGCCCGGCGCCTTGTCCGGCGTCAGCGTCAAGCCTTTCATGGCTGCAGCGAAGGCCTTGCTGTCGAACTTGCCGATCTTCTCGGTGAGGTATTTGACGAGATAGACCGCGGTGTAGCCCTTGATGCCGTTGTGGTCGGGCCAGTATTTGTATCGCGCGCTGAATTTCTTGGCGAAGTCCTGGATCGCGGGCACCGGCGCGTCGGCGGAAAGGCCGACATGGCCACGCACACCGTTGGCGGCGGGGCCGGCGAGCTCGACGACCTTCTGGCTGAGCAACGTGGTCTCGCCGAACAGCGGCGTCGACAGGCCCTGCCGACGCGCCTCGATCAGGAAGCGGGCGCTCTCCTCCTCGTTGGTGTAGACGAAGACGGCATCGGCCTTGGCGGTCTTCAGCTTGATGACGTCGGAACCGAAATCGACCTGGCCCTGCTCGGTCGAGATGTCGGCCGTGATGTCGATATTGCGCGCCTTCATCTCCTTTAGAAAATTGTCGTGGCCGCCCTTGCCGAAGTCATTATTGACCCAGACCAGCGCCACCGTCTTCACCTTCAGCTTGTCGTGCAGATAGTTGGCGATCTTGGGCATGGAGAATTGCTGGCCGAAGGCAGTGCGGAAGACGAACGGGTTGCCCTGCGTGGTGATGTCGGCGGCTTCCGCGCCGACGATCTGCGGAATCTCGGCCGCCTGCGTCAGCGCCATGTTGACCTTGACTGAGCCGGAATAGATCGGCCCGAGCACGACGTACGGGTCCTTGTCCAAGACCTTCTGCACCTGGGCACGAGAGACGCCGGGATTGCTCTGGGTGTCGAGATGCTCGGTCTCGATCTTGCGGCCCAGAATGCCGCCGGAGGCGTTGATCTCGTCGATCGCGAGCGCGACGCCGTCGCGCCAGTTGGTGCCGGAGACCGCGCCGGGGCCGGACAGCTCGACGACATCAGGGATGTAAACCGTCGTCTGCGCCTGCGCGAGGCCAGCGTACAGCCACGCAGCGGCAACGATGCCGCTCCATTGTCCCAAAGCCTTCATGACGTTCTCCCTCTATTCTTTGTTATCTTGATGATCTGGGTCGAAGCCGAGCAGCCGTGCCGGCGTTCGCCACAACAGGCGATGCTGATCGGCCGGATCGGGAAAGAGCCGGCTCAGCACCGCGAGCAGTGGCCCATAATCCAGCCGCTCCGGGGCCCGCAGGAACGGATAGTCCGAGCCCCAGACGCAGCGATCGAGTGTGAAGGCCTCGACCAGCGCCGCGATGAAGGGCCAAGTGTCTTCGTAAGGGTGCGTCAGCCTCGAGAACTTGTAGTAGCCCGACAGCTTGACGTGCGCATCGCGCGTGCGGCCGATTGCCAGCAGCGCCTGGAAGGCTTTGCCGTTCAGGCCCTGCTCGACCGGCGGCCGACCGCAATGATCGATCACAAGCTTGACGTTCGACTTTTCGATCAGCGGCAGCAAAGCCAGCAATTGATCGTGCTCGACCTGGATCTGGAGGAAGAGGCCAAGATCGCTCAGCTTCGCCAACAGCGGCGCGGTGTTGAGATAGTAACCGGTGCCGTGGAACGGGACGTTGAAGGCGACGCCGATCACGCCGGCCGCTTTGAGTCGCTCCAGCTCCTTCACCTCGACATCGTTCTCGACCACCGCGACGCCCCTGAAGCGGCCCTTCCCTTGTGCGAGCGCGTCGAGCAGGATGCGGCTGTCACTGCCATAGCCGGTGTTGGTGGCGGCGACGAGCGCGTGCCTGACGTCGAAGACGTCGAACACGCGGAGAAACTGCGCGGCTGGTGCGATCTCCTGCCCGCTCGGCCGATAGGGTGTTGTAGGCGTGTATGGAAACCGCGCGGGATCGATGGCGTGGATGTGGCAATCGATCTTGGGACACGCCGGGATGGTCATGGCGAAGTGCTTCTAGAAGGTCGCTTCGATGGCCTTGATGAGATCGGGCGTCACGTAGGGCATGACGCCGAACCAGGCCTTGAAAGCGAGCCGCGCCTGGTTGAGCAGCAGGCCGAGCCCGTTCACGGTCTTGCATCCGCGCGTGCGGGCCTCAGCCAGGAACGGCGTCTCGAGCGGCGTGTAGATGAGATCGGCAACCAGCGTCGAAGGCTTCAGCCGCGACAGGTCGATCTCGAGCGCGTCCTTGCCGACCATGCCGCGATCGGTGCAGTTGACGACCAGCGCCTTGTCGGCAACGGTGGCGCTGCGGTCCGCCCAGGCGACCGCGCGGACGTTTGCGCCGAACTCCTTGGCCAAAGCCTCCGCCTTGTCCGCCGTGCGGTTGGTGATCAGGATCTCACGCGCGCCGTTTTCGAGCAGCGCCACGACAACCGCGCGTGAGGCGCCGCCAGCGCCCAGCAGCAAAATCGGTCCCTCGTCGGCGCGCCAGTCCGCACGCGCATCGCGCAGGCTCTGCACAAAACCGTTGCCGTCATTGTTGAAGCCGGACAGCGTGCCGTCCTCCTCGACGACGATGGTGTTGACGGCGCCGATGCGGCGCGCGGTGTCGTTGACGCGGGTGAGCAGCGCCATCGCCGTCTGCTTGTGAGGCATGGTGACGTTGCAGCCGCGGAATCCAAGCGCGACGAGGCCAGCCAGCGCGTCCTTCAACCGCTCGGGCTGAACTGCGAGCGGCACATAGACGCCACGGATGCCGTGGGCATTCAGCCAATAATTGTGAATCACCGGCGAGCGCGAATGCGCGACCGGCATTCCGATGACGCCGGCGAGTCCAAAGCCGTTTGCGGACATGCTTTCGATCCATCCTCCGTTGGCGCGACACCCGCTACGGCAGGCGTCGGCCGGCCCTTGCCGGCACCAAGGACGGCCGACGGACCTCTGCTTTTGTTCAACTGTACAAGATTATTAGGCGGAACGCCAATCGCAGGCAATCGGAATCTCGGGACGAGAAAATCGCGGCGGCAAATGCCGTGCAAAGAGAGGTGAGCGCCGGCCCTGCCCGGTTCCTGCGCGTGGCCGTGAACGCGCAGCGGTGCGACGCTCTATCGCTCCACGTCGACCTGTTGACGGCCAGCAGCTTCGGAGCCCAGTTCCTTGAGCAATTGCACCGCCTGCATCAGGTCCGGTGTCAGGAAGCCTTCGCTGAACTTGCCGACGATGGGGCCGAGCAGCCGTTCGGCCTGCCCGACCTTGCCGGCGTCCCGCCAGAGGCGCGCCAGGCTGATTGCGGTCCTCAGCTCCCAGGATAGTGCACCCTGCTTGCGGGCGACGTCGAGCGAGCACTCATAGAGACCTTCGGCCTCATGGGCCGAGGTCGGCCCGCCCTCGGTGAGCGTGATCTCGCCCTGCAACCGATAGACTTCGGCGAGGTAGAAGTGATCGCCAGTGCGCCGTGCGGTTGCAAGCGCGCCGTCGAGCGCGCGCAGAGCCGCCTCGCGGAAGCCGGCCTTCGCATAGGCCTCGGCCAACAAGCACCTGAACCAGCAGCCGGCGAGCCAGGAATCCATCGCCTCGTATTCGTCGAGGCCGACGCGCATCTGGCTCAATCCATCGTCGACGTCGCCAAGCTGCGTCAGCGCCCAGCCTCGTAGGATCGCAGCCTGCTGCTTCCAGTGCAGGAAATTGTGCTCGGTGGCGATGATCATGGCGCGGTTGGCGTGATCGCGCGTGCCTTCGACGTCGCATAGGTGCTGGCAGAGATAGGCGCCGAACACCAGCGCGAAGGCGAGCGTGAAGGGATGACGGATCTTCTCGGCGTTGGCGATCGCCTGTTCGCTGTGCTGGCGCGCTACATCGGGCTGGCCGAGGAACCATAGGAGATAGCCGAGATAGGACAGCGACACGACGCCGGGATCGGTGCCGTGCCGCACCACCAGGTCGGCGTGCAGATCCGCATTGTAGAGATTGACGCAGCGGCGCAGATGATGCTGAGCCGCCGCAAAACGCCCGCGATAGAGCATGGTCATCGCGATTGCGCGATGGGCCTCCATGAGATAGCCGGTCTGCTGCGCGGGCTGCGCCCGCTCGTTCAGCCGCTGGCGCTTGGCAAACTTCAACAGCTCGACGCTGAGATCGTGCGCGCGCGTCAGATCCGCGCGGATGAAATGGCAGACCCAGAGCCCGCGCGTCGCCGCAAACGTCTTCTGCTCGTCATCGAGCTGCTGGCCGAGCTCGAGGGCGCGGATGTAGTTTTCCT
Source organism: Bradyrhizobium sp. UFLA05-108 (assembly GCF_059803455.1). Taxonomy (NCBI): domain Bacteria; kingdom Pseudomonadati; phylum Pseudomonadota; class Alphaproteobacteria; order Hyphomicrobiales; family Nitrobacteraceae; genus Bradyrhizobium; species Bradyrhizobium sp. UFLA05-108. The sequence continues at coordinate 44,291 of NZ_JBANAZ010000050.1, forward strand.
CGACCTCCTGCACCGCATAGCCCTTGGCCGCGATCAGCGCGTTGCCGAGCGCGATGCGCAGCTCGAGCTCGATCTCGCCCGCACCCTGCATGCGCGCATTGGCCTGGACGACGCTCAAGCCGCGGCGCAGATGCCCGATTGCCTCCAGATTGCCGCCGGTCTTCGCGGCCTGCTCGCCCGCCTTGAGCCAGAAGCTCGCGGCGCCTTCGCTCTGGCCGGATTCGGTCAGATGGTGGGCGAGAAGCTCGGGCTCGCGCGCGGTCTTCTCCGGGTACATCTCGGCGAGCACCTGGGCGATCCGCGAATGCAGCTTGCGCCGCTCGCTGTGCAACAGGCTGGCATGCGCCGCGTTCTGGATCATCACGTGCCTGAATGCGTAGAGCGCATCCGGCGGGTGACCGCGACGCACGATCAGGCCGGCCTCCTCCAGATGATCGAGCGCCGCCTCGATCTGGTCGGCGGGCGTGTTGGCGACGGCGTGAAGCGTCTCGTAGGAGAACTCGCGGCCGATGGTGGCGCCGATCTGCGCGATCTTCTTGAACGGGCCCATGCGGTCGAGGCGCGCCATCAGCGAGTCCGTCAGCGTCGCCGGGATCGCGAGCTGCCGCCACTCGCCGGACAGCACGTAGCGGCCGTGTCGTTCGGTCAGCAGGTTGGATTCGAGGACGGTCTTGGTCAATTCCTCCAGGAACAGCGGCACGCCGTCGGTCTTGACGATGATCTCCTCGACGACCTCCTTGGGAAGCTCCCGCCCTGCAACGCGCTCGACCAGGGTCGTGCGCAATTGCCGGCTCAGCCGGTTCAACACCAGCGTCGTGATGTGCGAATGCGCATTCCAGCTCGGCTGAAACTCCGACCGCGCGGTGATGACGACGAGGATCGGCTGGCCATGCACCTTGTCGACCAGGAGATCGATGACCTCGCGCGAGGTCGGATCGATCCAGTGCAGGTCCTCGAAGGCGATGACGAGCGGCTGCTCGCGCGCAAGCCCAAGCAGATGGTTGACGATGGCGGACACCGTCGCGTCCTTCTGCTGCTGCGGCGACAGGTCGAGCGGCGGGTAGCGGTCGCCCGTCGGGATCGACAGCAGCGCAGCGAGCAGCGGGGTCACCTGCGCGACCTCGCTTCCAGCGACGGCCACGGCGGCTTCGAGATTCGAGAGCGACATCGCAGTCGCGTCCTCGCGGTCGAGCCCGAGCACGAATTTGAGCTGCGCGCTGAACGGATGGAACGCGGTCGAGGTATAGTACGGAGAGCACTGCAACGAGATCTGCCTGTGCCGCTCACCCGCGATGGTTCCGAATATCTCCTGGACGATGCGGGACTTGCCGATCCCGGGCTCGCCGAACAGCACCACGACCTGTCCGTCGCCCTGCCTCGCCTGCTGCCAGCGCCCCGTCAGCAGCGAGACCTCCTCCTCGCGATTGACGCGCGGCGTCAGTCGCGTGCCCATGGAGGCGGCGAAGCGCGTCTCCACCCGCGAGGGCCGCACCACGTGCCAGGCCTGGACCTTCTCGGAAAGACCCTTGAGGGCCTGGATGCCGAGATTGCGGTAGTCGAACTTGCCCTTCAGCAGCGACTGAGTGGAAGCAGAGATGACCACTCCGTTCGGCGGCGCCAGCCCCTGGAGCCGCGCGGCGAGATTGACGGTTTCGCCGACTGCGGAATCGCGCTCCTCGGTGCCCTGACCGACGAGATCGCCGACCACGACGAGACCGGTGGCGATGCCGATGCGCACCGCCGGCGCGTGGCTCAGCGCACCGCGCGGCTCGACCGCGCGGGCCGTCGATAGCACCCGCACGATCTCGAGCCCGGCGCGCACCGCGCGCTCGGCGTCGTCCTCATGCGCGGTCGGATAGCCGAAATAGACCAGGATGCCGTCGCCGACGAAGCGGGCAGCAAAACCCTCATAATGCTTGACCACGCGGACGCAGGTCTCGCGGAAGCTCGCGATCATGTCGCGTACGTCTTCGGGGTCGAACCGGGCCGAGAGCGGGGTCGAATCCACCATGTCGCAAAACATGGTGGTGAGCTGCCGCCGCTCGGCGCCGACCTCGGCGCGCGCCGTTGCTTGCGGAGCTGGCGAGGGCCCGGCCGGTTCGGGCGAAAGCAGCGTCGCCATCGCACGGCGCAGCCGCTTGCGATCGCCGAGCGGCAGGCCGAGCTCCGCGAGATCGGCCTCCGTCAGGTCGGGCATGACGTCGAGGTCGAGCCGATGCTGTGCAAAAAGTTCGGTGTATTGGCCGAGCCCCGCGCCCTCAAGCCAGCCTTTCAAATCCGTTTCCGTCGCCGCGCCCGGCTCCGTCTCCAGCATGCTGCTTCCGTTCGACTGCCCACTCCGTCGAAGAGAATATGCCCTCAACCACAAACTTTGAGAGCCAAAACTCCACCTCGGACTGGACGCGTTTCACAGTTTTTTGAAGAATAGCTCAACTGGATCGAAAAGGCACGGCACCCCCGCCGGCGAGCGGGGTATTTTGAGAGCTACACACCGAGCGGACTGAGGCGCGCCAGCGGCTCGGTACCCTCAGGGCGCCGCAGAAGCTGCATGACGTGGCGTTTCAGGCGCACGAAATCGGGCTCGGTCACGAGATCGTGGCTGCGCGGCCGCGCGAATGGCAGGACGAAATCCTCGATCACCCGCCCGGGCCTCGCGCTCATCACCACGATCCGGTCCGCCAGGAACAGCGCCTCGTCGATGTCATGGGTCACGAACACCGTCGTGGTCGGGATCTTGCTCCAGATGTCGAGCAGGACCTCCTGCATCAGGCTGCGCGTCTGCGCATCGAGTGCGCTGAAGGGCTCGTCCATCAACAGCACGCGCGGCTGGTTGATCAGGACACGTGCAATCTCGACCCGCTGCTGCATGCCGCCGGACAGTTGCGAGGGATAGAACCGCTCGAACCCCGACAATCCGACCAGCTTCAGGATCTCGTCGGCGGCGCGCCGCCGCTCCACCTTGCCGACCCCGCGCATCTTCGGGCCGAAAGCAACGTTGTCCTGCACCCGTTTCCACGGAAACAGCGTGTGCTGCTGGAACACCATGCCGCGGTCCGGGCTCGGGCCGCGGATCGGCTGCCCGTCCAGGGCAAGCTCGCCCGCCGTGATCTTCAGGTGTCCGGCCAACGCACCGAGCAGGGTTGACTTGCCGCAGCCGGAAGGACCGAGCACACAGACCAATTCGCCCGGCGCGATGGTAAAGTTCAGGCGGTCCACCGCCTCGAAAGCGTCAGCACCTTCGCCGAGCGAGATCGAGACACCGGCAATGTCGATGCGGCCGACGCCGCGCACCGGAATATCGGAGACGCGGATGTTCATCGCGCGACCGACGGGTTGCGCCAGGGCATCAGCAGCCGGCCGGCTGTCGTGAGCAGCCAGCTGCTGCCCATGCCGAGCAGGCCAATGATCAGCATGCCGACGATGATGTCGGCATAGTTTTGCAGCGTATAGGCCTCCCAGGTGTAATAGCCGATGCCGAACTGGCCGGAGATCATTTCCGCCGTGACCAGACAGAACCATGAGGTCCCCATGCCTATGGCAAGCCCCGTCACGATGCTGGGCGCGGCGTCCGGCAGCACCACCTCGCGCAGGATGGAGACGCCTGAAGCGCCGAGGCTGCGTGCGGAGGCAACCAGCCGGCGATCGACATTGCCGACGCCATGGACCGTATTGAGCACGATCGGAAACAAGGCGCCGATGAAGGTGATGAAGATCATCGACAATTCCGAGGACGGGAAGATCAGGATCGAGAGCGGGATCCAGGCCACGGCCGGAATCGGCCGCAGCAATTCGAGCGGCGGCAGCAGCAAATCACTCGCGGCACGCGACCGGCCGATCGCAAAGCCGAACACCACGCCGACAACGGCCGCCGCGCCATATCCGGCGAGCACGCGCCACAGGCTGCTCGAGATATGCGCGGCCAGCTTCGGCGACTTCAACAGCACGACGGCGGACTGGACGACCTCGGTCGGCGGCGGCACGTTGCGGAACGTGACGACTCCCAGATTGACATGCAGCGTCGCGGCGAGCTGCCAGAGGGCGATGCAGGCCAGGATGGAGAAGCCGCGGATCAACCATCGGGCACGCGCCAAGCCACCGGTTGCTGAGACGGTTGGCATCGTTCACCGGCTCGCAACGAGGGGCTCGCGCGCGGCGTTGAAGTCGACGACCTCGCCACCATGCTGCTTCGACCAACGCTCGGCGGCGTCCTTCAGCAGGAAGGCGCTCAACTCGCCATTCGCCGACCGGACGAACCAGGCCTGGTTCGCGAACAGCTTGATGCCGCTTTCACGATCCTGCGCATAGACGACGCGGATGGCCTTGCCGTCCTTCTCGAGGCCCGCGAGCGCCTTCAGTGCGCTCTCGGGCGAGGCATAGTGGCGGACATGCGGCTCGCCCTTGACCCAGATCTGCGCGACGCGGCTGAAGTCGGCGATCTCCGCGCCGGTCGTCGCATCCTTCGCCTTCAACGGAAGCTGCGCATAGTTCTTCAGCTCGGCATCATAGTCACGACCGACTTGCGCGAGCGCGGCACGGATGAACCTGTCGGTGACAAACTGGTTGATGTCGAGATCGCTGTCGGCGCGCTTGAGGAGCTTCAAGGTCTTGATCGAGGTCGCGACCGCCTGGCGATATTCGGGCTTCCAGGTGACGTCGCGGGTCTGGAGCCCGAGCGGGCCATGAAAGAGATAGTCGACCTCGGCCTCGATCCCGGTGACCTTGGCGATCAGCTCGCTGTATGTCTCCGGCTCCTCGGCGATCAGGCGATCCGCTTCAATCGCCGCGCGCAAGTAGGCGACCACGACTTCCGGATATTTTTCGGCATAGTCGGCGTCGACCAGCGCGCCATGAAACGTCGGGGCGTTGGCCTGCGCGCCGTCGAATATCTTGCGGGCAAAGCCGCGCCAGGGAAACAGCTCGGCAAACGGGACGAAATCCGCATGCGCCTCGACCTTGCCGGCCTGCAAGGCCGGTCCGGCGACTTCCGGCGCCTGTGTGATGATGTTGACGTCGGTCTCGGGATTCCAGCCCTTGGCCTCGATCGCACGCAACAGCATGCCGTGGGAGGTCGAGGCAAAGGGAACGGAGATCGTCTTGCCCTTGAGATCGTCGAGCGACTGCGCCGGCGAATTCGCCGGGACCACGATGCCGTTGCCGCTGCCCTTGGTGCTTCCCGACAGTACGCTGATGAAGAGGCTGCGGCGCCCGGCCTTCTGGAAGGCGACGCCGTTCAGCGATCCCGGAAAATCTGCCATCGCGCCGAAATCGAGCTTGCCTGCGACCATCTCGTTGGTCAGCGGCGCGCCGCTGGTAAAGTTCTTCCACTGAATGTCGTAAGTGACATCCTTGTACTTGCCGTCATGCGGCAAAAATTTCTCCAGGAGCTTGAGCTCGCGGATCAGCAAGCCACCGGTCGCGCAATTGATCGTGGTGTCCTGCGTCCCGACTGCAACCCTGATGGTCTCGGCACGCGACGACCCGACGAGAGCCATCGTGACGACGACGGCGGCGACGCTTCCCCTCACGGGGCCAAAAGAGATCATGCAACGGTCCTCGCTCGCAATGGCCGGGCTGCCCGCACCGGCACGAAATGACTCGCCGGCAACTATTGGATTTCGCTCGTTCGCGTTGAAGCAATTACTTGCGTCGCGCACTCGCGACAGCCCGTGTGGCAATTTCGTCGTCGTTTCGAACGCCTGACATCGAATGATTTTTCTCGGGAGCAAGCCGTCGACAGATGAAATCGTTTCAACGGCACGCGCCTGGCGCAAGAGCTTTGCTAAGTGCACGTGGACGCCTTCAAAGAGATGGACATTCCACCCGCATCGCACTTACCTAGTTGCGAATGCCGAGCGCAGACGGACAGCGATGACGACACTCAAAGAGGCGGCGACGACGTCGCGAGGCCGAAGGCTTCCGGCCCTCGGGCTCGACTGGCGCCATGCGGAGGACATCGGAACCGCGCGCGCCCTGCGGGCCACGACAAATGCTTCGGCATTGTTCATGAGCGAGACGGTCGACGGCCTGAACGTCGGCGCGCATTTTCTCGACCGCCTGTCGGCTACACAGAAGGCGCGGGTCCAGGCGGCCGGCCGCACTGTCGTCGTGCCGCAGGGCGCCATGGTCTTCGGCCAGGGCGAGGGGCATGACGGCATCTTCATTATCCGGCGCGGTCAGGTGCGCGTCTACTACACGGCGCCGTCGGGACGCGAGATCACGCTGGCCTACTGGACGCCGGGGCATTTCATCGGCGGCCCAGAGATCTCCGGCGGCGGCATCCATATGTGGTCCGGCATCGCCATCGAGACCTGCGAGATCACGGTCCTGTCGGGCGCGGCGCTGGCGAAGCTGCTCACGGATATGCCGACCTTCGCGTTGGCGCTGATCGACGGGCTGATCGCAAAGGGCAAGTGCTATTCCTCGATGGCGCAGATGCTGGGAACGCGATCGGTGATCGAGCGGCTGGCCCAGCTTCTGCTCAACCTGTCGGAGCTCCACGGCAATCCCGACGGCGATACGATCGTCATCGACCGCAAGATCACCCATGACCAGATCGCAGCCATGGTCGGCTCAACCCGGCAATGGGTGACCATGATGCTGAAACGCTTCCAGAACCGCCGCATCATCGCCATTGACGGCAGCGTGATTCGCATCAAGCGGATCGACCTGCTGGAGAAGATCCTGTTCAAGGACTAGATCAACCTCATCGCGCTTTAGCGCCGGCGGCGCCGGATCACCGCGCCTCTTCAAAGCCCGCGAGCACCGACGTCAGGTTGGCGCCGAGGATATCCGAGAGATAGCCGCCTTCCTGCACGAACACGGTCGGCAGTCCCATGCGCGCGATCGCCTGACCGATACGGCGGAAGCCCGGTGTGGTGACGCTGAGCCCCTTCAGCGGATCGTGCTCGGAGGCATCGAGGCCGAGCGCCACGACGAGCGCGCCGGGCGCGAATGCGTCGATTGCGGTCTTGGCGCGCGCGAGCGCCTGCATGTAGCCGTCATCGCCCGTGCCGATCGGCAGCGGGATGTTGAGATTGGTGCCGAGCCCCTCGCCCTCGCCGCGCTCATGGGCATAGCCCCACACGAACGGATAGTACGCGACCGGATCGGCGTGGATCGAGATGGTGTAGACGTCGGGCCGCGTATAGAAGATGCCCTGCGTGCCGTTGCCGTGATGCACGTCGACGTCGAGGATCACGACGCGCTCATGCCTGAGCCGAAGATGCGCGGCAGCGATCGCGCTGTTGTTGAGGAAGCAGAAGCCGCCGGCCATGTCGCGATAGGCGTGATGGCCGGGCGGACGGCAGAGCGCGTAGGCAGCAGTCTCACCGTCCATCACGAGCTGCGCTGCCGTGGTCGCAACATCCGTCGCCGCGCAGGCCGCAGCCCAGGTGCCGGGCCCGATCGGCGCGGCGGTATCGGCGGTGTGCCAGCCGAGCTTGCCGACGATGTGCGTCGGATAGGTCGCGGCATGGCGCACGGGATGGATGTTGCCGATCATCTCCGGGCCAGAATCGCCGAGCGCACTCCAGGCGTCCCAGGCCTCAGAGAGGAAGGTGAGATATTCCGGACTGTGAATCCGCGCGCGCGGTCCCTGCCCGAATGTGATCGGCTCGACCAGTTGATGCTTGCCGTCCCGCAAACCCTTGAGCAGCCGGTTCGCGCGCTCGGGTTGCTCGGTCGTGCGCTTGACGACCCCGCGCACCAGGAAGAATTGCGGATCGTGGCTGCGATGCAGTTCGGTATAGACGGCCTTCACGTGGGTGGCTCCATGACCTTGGGATCGGATGACGTCTTGATCCCGGCGGCGCGACGATGCAAGCGAGAACGGTGTCGCATCCTGCGTGCCGGTCCTGCGTGGAGCGCGGATCGCGGCTCAGCAACGGCCGCGTTGCAGGCAATGCTCGCGGCCCTGCTGATCGGTGCGGAAGGCCTCAATGAAGCCGCCCTGGCGCTGCGTGACGAAGACCGTCTTGCCGTCGTCACCGCCGAAAGCGAGGTTGGTCGGCTCCTTGCCCTTCAACGCGACCTCGCGCTGAACCGCCCCGTTGGGCTTCATGATCGAGATCGTGCCTTTGAGAATGCGCGCGACATAGAGTCGGCCGCTGACGTCGGTGCGCAGGCCGTCGATGGTGTCGGGCTGGAACGTCTTGATCAGCTTCGCGTCGGTGAGCTCTGCGCCGCGGATCGTGTAAGACCAGACCTCGCCGCTGTTGGATTCGCCGACATAAAGCATTTTGCCGTCCGGGCTGAGATCGATGCCGTTGGTGGTGCCCATCGCGCGCGGCGCCGTCATGAGCTGGCCCTGCACCGACCCGTCCCTCACCTTGGTGATGCGCCAGATATGGCCCTCACGCCCCTTCCAGTTCGGATCGCTCGCATAGATCGTGCCGTCGCGCGCGATCGTCATGTCGTTCGGCTGCTTCATCTCGTCGGAATGAAACCAGAGTCGCGGCTCCGTGGTGCCCTTGGGTAGCGCGAAGATGTTGTGGCCCTTGTAGTCGGCAACGAACATGGTGCCGTCGCGATCGAAGCGGATGGAGTTGCCGACGCTGCCTTGCGGAAGCTCCGCGAACGTCCCGGAGGCCGCTCCGCCCGCCGGCAACCTGCCGATCGTGCCGGGCTTGCCGAGATTGACCACGAACAGATTGCCGTCGAGATCGACGGCTGGCCCTTCGATGCCGAAGGTGTATTCGCCCGCGGGCGTCACCTGCGCGCTTTCGAACAGCTTCGTCTCGCCAAAGGCCGGCTGAGCGGCGATCGCCAGGAGCACGCTACTGCAAAGGCACCAGATCGTTCTGCTGGATGTAGTAGCCATCGTCGTCGGTGCATTCGCCGTTGAGATATTGATCGGCCGGCCGGTAGAACCGGCTGAAACCGGCTTTGTCTACAGCGGTCCTTTGTGTCACGACGACGACCTTGGTGGCCGGCATTTCGCCGCATTCCTTGCTGGTGCGCGAGACGAATTTGCGCGTCGGCGGGCCGGGCTTGATGCGCATACGTGTTCCCGGAACCATATTTGCAACCAGTAAGTCCGCAAAGTCGAGCAGGCGGGCGTAGCCGGGCTCGGTCTTCGCCAGCGCTTCGCCGCCCGGCGGCATCAGCTTCTCCGCGCCGAGCCCGCGCAGGCGCGTGCGCAGCTTCCCGGACCCGGGATCGCCAGGATAGATCCAGCCGTCCTGCGACAACATGAAGCGCAGCACGGTCTGGTCCTTCTCCGCGTCGGATTGGCCCTGCTTCAATCCAAAATCCGAATGGCAGCCGACGCAGTGTTTCTCCACGAGCCCCTTGCGCAGCGCCGAGAGCCGATCCCTGTTCTGCGCATCCTTCGCAACGAGGGCGGCGAGCTGCTCGATCTGCGCCGCGCTACGCATGTCGCAGGGGAGCGGCTCCGGCGCATTGCCATCAGTGCGGTCGATCCGGATCACGGTCTGGTTCTTGTCCTCGACCAGCCAGATCGCGCCATCCTCCGCAACGGTGATGCCGACGGGTGCGCCCTGCGGCCGCGCGCCGTTGACGCGGTGCCAGCCAGCGATCAATTCCTCGAAGGGTGCCGCCGCGACCTCGCCCGCGCCAGTCTGGAAGCTGCGCGTCGGCTGGGCGGCGCAGCTCACGTGGTAGCGGACCGGCGACGGACTCATCTTGGGGAAGCCGTGATCGTCGACGTCATAGGCCAGGAGACGGCTGCCGGTCGGACGATAGCCATGAAGGGCTATCAGCAACCTGCCTTCCAGCTCCGGAAATTTTTGGCCGTGGTAGTAGAGCATGCCGAGCGGCGCGCCATGCGGTGGCAGCAGCGAAAACGGCTGCTTGTAAAGGGCGCCGTTGGTGCAGAGGTTTTTGTAAGGACCCGATCGCAGCACCAGCCTGAATTCCGGGCTCACCGTCGAGAGGTCGTAGCAATAGGGCCAGCCGTAGTGCTTGCCCCGCTCGATCGCGTTGATTTCCTCGTTCGGCGTGAAGATGTCGGGCAGATCGCGGCCGTTTTCGCCTTGCAGGAACGCGTAGCCGGGATCGGGAAATTGCGGGTGCAGCGCCAGCGCCATCGAGTTTCGAAGGCCGCGCGCATAGACCTCGTGCGGCGGATTGGGATCGTTGGGCTTCAACGCGGAAAAGACGCCGCCTGAAGGCGGCGTGAACATCCAGATCGCGGCAAGCGCCGAGGCGCCTTCCGCCGGCGCGCATGGCCGCGTGATCGGCGGGTGGGTGATGCAGTCATCGCTATGCGAACCGACATTGACGAACAGCCGCCCGGTGCGGTCGAACGCGAACTGCTTGAGCGGATGCGCGCTCTCGTCGAGCTTGGTGCCGTCAGGCAGCGTCAGCCGGCGGCCCGGCAGGCGATGAAGGATGGTCTCGACCGTGCTGCGCGGATTGTCGGCAAGCGGATCGACGCGGAAAATCGTCTCGTCGGTGGAGGCATAGAGTTTCTTGTCGGGACCGATCGCCAGACCGAAGGGATATTCGATCCCCGTGATGAGCTCCTTGATCCGCTTGCCCTCGGCTGCGCGGGGATCGAGCAGCAGGAGCTGGCCATCAGTGTGGCCCCAGCCGCCCATGTCGGCGACCACGAACAGCTCATGACCGGGGATCTGGATGATCGACCGCGGGAATTTCAGATGATCCTCCTCGCTGGCGACGAGACCTGCACAAAACCCTTGGCGGAGGTCGATCTTGAGTCTCGGGAAGGCGAGATCGCCGCTGCCGCAGGTATCGGTGCCGATCGCGTAGCCGCTTCTCCGGATCGGCTCGGACGATGCCGGTGGCGCAAGGCCAAGCCCCGCAGCCAGCAGAGCGCATGCGAACACACACAGCCGGCCATAGGCTTTTCTCACGAATTGCAAGACTTCCCCCTCCCTCGACCCCGGCAAATCGAGAGTTCCATGCCTCCGCTGCGCCGTCCAGCCGAAGGTTAAGAATCCGTAACGCGCTCACCGTCCCGTGAATCAGAATATCCGTAATTTCCCTTACCGGGTTGAACCCGAATATTTCCGACAACGTCAGAGTGTTATGGGTTGATTGCGTCCGAATCGCTTCGTGGAGGAGGCGGCTATGGTCCAAGTTTTTTTTCACTGCTCGAATACTGACGGCATGTTGATCGACCGGCAGGGCACCGCGGTGTCGAACCTGACCGAGGCCCGCGACCGCGCCGCGCAAATCATGCGCTCGATGATCATGGTGCCCGGCGACGAAGACTGGCGCGACTGGATCCTGCACGTCAGCGACGACGACGGCGAGGAGATCTTCGACCTGCCGTTCAGCTCCATGCTCGGAAAGCCGCACTGAGAACATTGCCATGCTGATCGCTTCGCTCACGCTGCTTCGCCACCCCATCTCCGCGATCGCCTCGCGGTGGCAGGCGCTGGTGAAGCTCGCGGGCAATCCCTACCGCCCTGAGCTGCACTACATGCGTGGCCCGGGACCAAAATGGCGCGCCAAGCACGGCAACCGACGGCCCGACGGCAGGCTCTGAGCCTCGCCCACCGGATCGAGGGACGTCATCCGTCCCGCCCCCACGCGCCACGATTGGAGCTTTCCACCGGAAACGGCCTTGTCTACCCTGCCCGCCTTTTCAGGCAGCAGGGACCATTTCATGTCGCATGAATTCCATTTGGACAATTACCTGGCGCGCATCGGCCATCCGGGTGCGGTGAAGCCGGATCTGGCGACCCTCAGGGCACTCCATAGAGCTCACGTCAATGCGATCCCGTTCGAGGGGCTCAATCCGCTTCTGCGATGGCCCGTTCTTCTCGATCTGCCGACCGTGCAGGCCAAGCTCGTCGACTCCCGGCGCGGCGGCTATTGCTTCGAGCAGAACGCGCTGTTCAAGGCGGCGCTCGAGCACATCGGCTTCAGCGTCACTGGCCTTTGCGCCCGGGTGCGGTGGATGGCCGCACCCGACAGTCCGTTGGGCCCAAAGGTCCACATGCTGCTCAAGGTCGATCTGCCCGAGGGTCCCTACATCGCCGACGTCGGCTTCGGAGTCTGCGTGATGGATAGCCCCTTGCAGTTCCAGACGCAGATCGAGCAGCGCACCGCGATGGGCACTTACCGGATCGGCGAGATCAAGGGCCTGTTCTCGATCAGCGCGAAACAGCCGAGCGGTTGGCGGACCATGTACGTCTTCGACCTGGTCCCGCAGCTTCAATCCGACTACGAGCTCGGCAACTATTTTACCTCGACGAGCTCCATCCCGCCCTTCACCAGCACGCTGATCATGGAGCGCGTCGCAGCGGATGCGCGCTACAAGCTCGCCAACCGGCGGCTGACCATCGAAGGACGCGACGGCGAGGTGATGAGCGAGCGCACGATCGACAGCGCCGACGAGCTGCGACGGGTGCTACATGAGACGTTCAACGTCGAGCCGCCGGTGCCGGTGGAAGAGGTGTTTGCGCGGATTGGGGGATAGCGCGCTTGCCGTGCGCGCGATGCAGGATCGCGACGAAGCGCCCTGCGAGGATGACGACGCGGACGTGCCGCCATCGCCGCGCTGGAGGAGCTGAGGCTGACGAAAACTGCAGAGCAAACAAATCAACCGTACCAACCGGACGTCGGCAACAACAAACCGTACGAACGGAGGTCTGCAATCAACAACAAGTTCCAATGATGGGCAGTTGCGTACGGATTGCTAATATCCGCGCTGCGCTCGAATTATGCTCATAGTGTCGTTGTAACCTTGGTTCATACCACGCCGCACAGTTTCCGCCTGTCCTGCCAGATCAGGATTCGCTGCCGGGCAAACACGGATACCCGGCTGAGAGAGCAAATATCGCAGCTCTGCTTCCGGGTTTGGTATCTCCGGAAACCTGACGCAGTTTCTGTAGGGATCATATTGCTGGGCCTGCACTTGGATCGGCGCAATCAGCGTAGCGATTGCGAGACCTAGAAACGCAAGGTGTTTCATGGCAATGCTCCTTCGACCTGATCGTTACGAGGTTGCTCTGAAATCAAAACAACCATAAGTTTAATTCCGAGTGCAGGCAGGATTTGTGAGGTACGCCACACGGTGCGAGTCATTGGGCACTCACAGGTACGTGACGGCGCGATGGCGGAGGATGACAAATCGCGAATGCATGACCATCCGCCGGCGGATGTCGACTCATCGCCGCCCACGCCAAGCTGCCGGTTGCCCGCGAACGCACGCAAGGCGATCGCGCTTCGACTATGAGGAGGCGCAGGTGCAGTCCGTGCCGATGAAGTTCGCCTGCCCGAGCGCCGTGATGCGCGAGGGCGACACGAATTCCGGCGCAGTCGAGATCTTCCAACCCTGGGCCGACGCGGTCGCAGAGAGCTGAGCGTCACGACTCCTCCACATTTGCAAGCGAGCTAGCCGTCCGATGCCCGTCCATCGAACGGGACAGAAGCGTACGTCCAAGAGGAGATCATTCTTATGAAGAAGCTTGCGCTCGCCGCGACATTGATCATCGCGGCTGGCCTCACCATGCCGAGCGCGGCATCCGCCAAAGGCGGTCATGGCCATGGACACGGCCACGGCGGATTCCATGGACATCACCATGGCACGCCGCCGGGCTGGTATCACGGGCGCAAAGTCGGCTGGCGCGGCAAGGGCTGCCCGCCCGGCCTGTGGAAGCAGGGCCGCTGCTGAAATCGACGACAAACTACCAGGCGTCGCCCGAATTCGGGCGGCGCTTTTCTAGATCCCCAGCCTGTCCCGCACGCGGCCGGCGATCACCGCGCTCGTGACCCCGAGCGGCCAGAACGCGTGCAGCGGGATCGGCTTGATGCCGGTGACGGGCATGTCGATCTCGGCGTTGGCGCCGCCGATCAGGCGGCGCGCGAGTTGCGCGCCCATCGCGGTGGAGAGCGCGACGCCGCGGCCGTTGCAGCCGAGCGAGATCAGGATGTTTTCCGCCGGCTCGTGCACATGCGGATAGTGATCCCCGGTGATCGCAAGGCGGCTGTTCCAGCCATGGGTCCAGGCGACGCCCCTGAGCTGCGGCCACAGCCGCTCGGCATAGCGCATGAGATAGGCGACATCGGACGGCGAGTTGATCCAGCGCATCGGGCCGCGGCCGCCCATCAGCAGACGGTTCTGCTGATCGATGCGATAGTAGACCGTGATGTGCCCGCTTTCGTAGAGCACGGACCGTGTCGGCATGATCGAATGGGCGACCTCCTCGGACAGCGGCGCGGTCGCAGCGATCGACGAAAACACCGGCACGATGGTGCGGCGGAGCACGGGCCAGAGGTCATCCGTAAAGCCGTTGGTGGCGAGCAGCACCTTTTCGGCACGCACCACCGCGCGCGGCGTCTCGATGCGCCAATGCGTGCCTTCGCGACGCAAGGCGAGCGCCGGGGTTTCGCCGTGCACGCTCGCACCGGCGGAGATCGCGGCGCGTGCGAGGCCCCGGGCGTAGCTCAGGGGATGAAGATCGCCGCCGCGCGCGTCGAGCATGGCGCAGAGGTAGCGATCGGTGCCCGTCATCTCGCGCAATTGCTCGCGATTGAGCAGCGTCACCGGCATGCCGCGGCGAATGCACTGCTTTGCGGTACTTTCGATCGCCGCGGCGTTCGCCTCGTTGTAGGCGGCGCGCAGCGTGCCGTTCTGCCGCGCCTCGCAAGGAATCTGGTAACGGCGGATCAGCTCGTGGGTAAAATTCGTCGTGCCGTAGGAGAAGTCGATCATGCGGCGGCCGAGATCAGCGCCGAAATCGGCCTCGATCTGATCGGGGTCGTGCTTCAGCCCCGGATTGGTGTGACCGCCATTGTTGCCGGACGCGCCCCACCCCGGCTCCTGCGCCTCCAGCACCAGTGCGTCGACACCCCGCTCGGCCAGACGCAGCGCGGTGGACAGGCCGGTGTAGCCGCCGCCGACGATCGCGACGGAGACGGTCTTGTCCGCATCGAGCGGCGGCGTGGCCACCGGCGCAACGGCAGTGTCGGCATAGAGCGAGGGCGGCAGAGGCAGGCGCACGGGCAGAATCATAGGGATACCGGATCAGAGCGGATGCAGCACGCGGCGCAGGAAGTCTTGCGTCCGCGCGTGCTGCGGTTGGTTGAGCACGGCTTTCGCCGGCCCCTGCTCGACGATGACGCCGCCGTCGATGAACAGCACGCGATCCGCGACGTCGCGGGCAAAGCCCATCTCGTGGGTGACGACGACCATGGTCATGCCGTCATCGGCGAGCTTGCGCATCACGGAAAGCACCTCGCCGACGAGCTCGGGATCCAGCGCCGAGGTCGGCTCGTCGAACAGGATCGCCTTGGGCTGCATCGCGAGCGCGCGCGCGATCGCGACGCGCTGCTGCTGCCCGCCGGAGAGCTGCGGCGGATGCACGTCGGCCTTTTCGGCGAGGCCCACTTGCGCGAGCAGCGCTCGGCCGCGCTCCAGCGCCGCGGCGCGCGGCTCCTTCTTCACGTAGAGCGGCCCCTCGACGACGTTCTCCAGCGCCGTGCGATGCGGGAACAGATTGAAGCGCTGGAACACCATCGACACCTGCGTGCGGATCGAGACGATCGACGGCGCATTGCGATCGACGCGCGTGCCCTCGACGCTGATGTCGCCGCGGTCGTAGCTTTCGAGCCCGTTGATACAGCGCAGGATGGTCGACTTGCCGGAGCCGGACGGGCCGATGATGCAGACCACCTCGCCCTTCTCGACACCCGCCGTGATGCCCTTGAGCACCTCGACCTTGCCAAAGCTTTTGTGGACGTCGTCGAGCTCGATCATCGCTTGCCGGCCCGCTTCTCGAAATGACGGACCAACAGGATCAGCGGGATGCTCATGGTGAGATACATCAGCGCCACCAGCGTGAACACGCTGGTGTTCTTGAAGGTCGAGGAGGCGATCAGCTTGCCCTGGAGCGCGAGCTCGGCCACCGTGATGGTCGAGGCTTGCGACGAATCCTTCAGCATCATGATCATGACGTTGCCGTAGGGTGGCAGCACGATGCGCACCGCCTGAGGCAGCACCACGCGGCGCATGGTGAGCCACCAGCCCATGCCGATGGTCTGCGCCGCCTCGATCTGTCCCTTGTCGATCGCCTCGATGCCGGCACGGAAGTTTTCCGCCTGATAGGCCGAATAGGCGATGCCGAGCCCGAGGATCGCAGCCTGCAATGCGGTGAGCGTGACGCCGAGATCGGGCATCACGAAGTAGAGGTAGAACAGCAGCACGATGATCGGGATGCCGCGGATCACGTTGATCACGCTGGCGCTCAGGCCTGCGAGAAAGCCGATGCCGGAGACCCGCATCAGGGCCCAGACCAGTCCGAGCAGCGTCGAGAGGATCAGCGAGCCGATGGTGACGACGATCGTGAGCGCGACGCCGTTGAGGAGGATCGGGAAGAACTCGACGGTGTCGCGCCAAAAACCCTGCATCGGCGATCAGTCCTTCAGGCCCCATTTGTCCAGGATCTTGTCCACCGTGCCGTTCGCCTTCAGCCGGCCGAGCGAGGCGTTGATCTTGCCGAGCAGCTCGGTATCGCTCTTGCGCACGCCGATGCCGACCGAGCCGACGGTCACGGGCTTGTAGCTCGTAACGAGGCGCACTTCGGGGAAGCCACCCTGCTTGAGATTGTAGGCGAGGATCGGATAGTCGGCGAAGCCGGCCTTGAGGCGCGCGGCGTTCACGTCGCGCAGGATGTCGGGAATGGTGTCATAGGCCTTCACGTCACTGAACAGGCCCGACTTCTTCAGCGCGTCGACGAAGGCGGTGCCGACCTGCGCGCCGACGACCTCACCCTTCAGATCCTCCTGCGAGGCATAGGCCTTGGTATCGCTCTTCGGCACCACCAGGCCTTCGCCATAGGTGTAGATCGGATCGGAGAAGTCGATCACCTCCTTGCGCGGCGCGGTGATGAACATTGCGGCTGCAATGATGTCGATCTTGCTCGAGGTCAGCGAGGGGATCAGCGCCGAAAACTGCATCGGCTCGATCTGGACGTTGAGGCCGGCGTCCTTGCCGACCTCGGTGATGAGATCGACCATGACGCCCTGGATGGTGTTGGTCTTGGTGTCAAGGAAGGTGAAGGGAATGCCCGTCGGGGTCGAGCCGACCTTCAGCACCTGCTGCGCTGATGCCGGCAAGCTGGCTGCAAGGGCGAGCGCCGCGACCGCGGCCTGAACGAAACGCTTCATCGCAATCCCCCTTTTGGGTTCGGCCGATGACGGCGCGCCCGCGCAGCTTATGAGGCAGATGTTGCGAGGCGGGCCGTTTCAGCTTATTTTCACTAATATGAAATTTTGGCCACACTTTCGCGGACGATGCAAGCGGTTTTCATGCACATGAAGGAAGCGGTTTGACGTGAGCGGTGGTAAAAGAATGCGCAAGCCTGCCGCGGCGAAGAAGGCAAAGGCCGTCACCAAACCGGTCACCAAGCCGGAGCCGGCAATGGACGTCGCGGTCGGACGCCGCATCCGCGATCTCAGGCGGACACGGCAACTCTCGCTCGAAACGGTCGCCGAGCGCACGTCGCTGTCGATCGGCTTCCTCAGCCAGATCGAGCGCGGCCTGTCCTCGCCCTCGCTGCGCGTGCTCGCGACGCTCGCCGACGTGCTTGGCGTGGGCATCGCCGCGCTGTTCGGCGCGAGCCCAGGCACGGATGGCGCGTCAGATTCCGTGGTGATGCGCGGGATGCAACGCCCCGAACTGAAGCTCTGGCGCACCGGCATTTCAAAACAGCTCCTGAGCGCCGCGGGCGCCGAGAACCGGCTCAACCTGTTCCTGGTGCACCTGGAACCCGGCGGCTCGACCGGCGATGAACTCTACACCCATGATGGCGAGGAGGCCGGCCTCGTGCTCGAAGGCGAGATGATGCTGACGGTGGATGCAGACACGTGGTCGCTGAAGACAGGCGACAGCTTTCGGTTTGCCAGCCGAAGGCAGCACCGGTTTTCCAACCCGGCCGAGGATGCGAAGGCCGTGGTGCTGTGGGTGAACTGCGTGACCGGGGCGGGGTAGCGCAGTCGTCACGACGGCCGATAGACGTCCGGCCGTAGGACCTCCATGAAGCGGGACGGGCTTCCGAGCGGCTCGAACCCGAACTGGCTATACAGGCCATGCGCGTCGCGGGTCACGAGGAGAAGGCGCCTCAGACCTTGCAGGTTGTCGTGACCGACGACGTAGCGCATCAGCCATTTGGACAGTCCCTTGCCGCGATGGGTCTCGAGTATGAAGACGTCTGCAAGCAAAGCGAATGTCGACTTGTCAGTGACGACGCGGGCAAACCCGACTTGCTCCGCGCGATGGTACACACCAAAGCAGAGAGAATTCTCGATCGCACGCTCGACAACGGATCGCGGGATCCCGCGCCCAATAGCTGTCTTCTGCCAGGAACTTGTAAATGACGTCCACGTTCAAGCGGTGGGGATCGGTCGAGATCTCGTAGTCGGCGAGAAACTGTTCCATCTGCATTTACTGGATCCTTTGTTGATTGCCGCATATGTACTACCGCCTCCGTCATCCCAAGGTGCAGGCGGTATGCGCTCCTCGAAGGATGCACGACCCCGAGGCAGCCGGCCGTCGCCCTTCGAGGGCCGCTTCAGGGTGACGGTGATGGATTTGCACGCCCGATACCTCCACATCGTCATTGCGAGCGCAGCGAAGCAATCCAGGATCTCACCGCGGAGATAGTCTGGATTGCTTCGTCGCCTCGCTCCTCGCAATGACGCGGAAAGAGACGTTCAGCCAAACCGATGCGCGTAGCGATCGACCGTCAGCTCACTCGTGTCGATCTGCGGCTTCTCGCCCGACAGCATGTCCGCGAGCACCTGTCCTGAACCGCAGGACATGGTCCAGCCAAGCGTGCCGTGACCGGTGTTGAGATGGAGATTTGAATAGCGCGTGGCACCGATCACGGGCGGGCCGTCCGGTGTCATCGGGCGCAGGCCGCTCCAGAACGTCGCCTTGGAGAGATCGCCGCCGCGCGGGAAGAGATCTGTCACCGAATGATCGAGCGTTGCGCGACGCGCGGCGTAGAGCTTGTCGGAATAGCCGGAGATCTCCGCGGTGCCGCCGACGCGGATGCGATTGCCGAGCCGTGTGATCGCGACCTTGTAGCTCTCGTCCATCACCGTCGATTCCGGAGCGCCGCTGGCGTCCGTGATCGGCACCGTGATCGAATAGCCCTTCACCGGAAAGACCGGCAGCGAGATGCCGAGCGGGGCAACAAGGCGCGACGACCAGCTTCCGAGCGCGACGACATAGGCATCCGCCTGCAACAGGCCGGCGCCGGTCGCAACACCGGTGACACGCGAGGCATCCGTGACGATGCCCTTGATCGACGTATTGAACAGGAAGCGCACACCGAGCTTTTCGGCCTCTGCGGCCAGCGCCTGCGTGAACATGTGGCAGTCGCCGGTCTCGTCCTCCGGCAGCCTCAGGCCGCCGACGAACTTTTCCTTCACGCCGGCGAGTGCGGGCTCAGCCGCAATGCAGCCCTCGCGATTGAGCACCTCGTAGGGCACGCCATACTGCTTGAGCACGGCGATGTCCTCAGCCGTGCCGTCGAGCTGCGCCTGGTAGCGGAAGAGCTGGAGCGTACCCTTCGAGCGCTCGTCATATTGAATGCCGATGTCGCGGCGCAGGTCACGCAGGCAATCGCGGCTGTATTCCGCGATCGGGATCATCCGGCTCTTGTTGACAGCGTAGCGCGTGGACGTGCAGTTGCGCAGCATCTTGAGCAGCCAGACCCACATCACGGGATCGACCTTGGGCCGGATCACCAGCGGGCCGTGCTTCATCAGAAGCCATTTGATCGCCTTCACCGGCACGCCCGGTCCCGCCCATGGCGAGGAATAGCCAGGCGAGACCTCGCCGGCATTGGCAAAGGACGTCTCGAGCGCTGGCTCGCCCTGACGGTCGACGACCGTCACGTCATGGCCGGCACGCGCGAGGTAATAGGCAGAGGTGACACCGATGACACCGCTGCCGAGGATCAGGACTTTCACGTTTCGCACCACTCCCGCGGCGTTTGTCGCGCCGCTAGAGCATGATCCGGAAAAGTAGGAAGCGGTTTTCCGAAAAGATCATGCTCAAACAATAACCTAAAGCGCGATGACGAATCATCCCAATTTCATCGCGCTTTAGCAAGAACAAGGGGTCGATACCCGCGAGAGCAATTATCAGGCCACGCGTTTGATGGCGTCGCCGAGAATCGAGACCATCTGGTCGATGTGGCTCTTCTCGACGATCAGGGGCGGCGACATCGCGAAGGAATCGCCGCTCATGCGCAGGTAGAGACCCGTGTTGAAACAATCGACCATGATGTCATAGCCGCGGGCACCGACCGCGCCATCACGCGGCGCGACCTCGACCGCGCCCATCAGGCCGCAATTGCGGATGTCGACGACGTTCGGCAGACCTTTGAGCGAATGCAGCGCGTCGCGCCAGTACTCGGCGATCCCTGCGCCACGGGTGAGCAGACCCTCGTCCTTGTAGATGTCGAGCGTCGCGATGCCAGCGGCACAGGCCACCGGGTGCGCCGAATAGGTGTAGCCGTGGAACAGCTCGATCTGGCCCTCCGGGCCGGTCATCACGCCGTCATGCACCTTGCGGCTCGCAAACACGGCGCCGCAGGGCACGGTGCCGTTGGTGATGCCCTTGGCCGTCGTCATCAGGTCCGGCGTGACTCCGAAGAAATTGGCGGCGAACGGCGTACCCAGGCGGCCGAAGCCGGTGATGACCTCGTCGAAGATCAGGAGGATGCCGTGCTTGTCGCAGATCTCGCGCAGGCGCGCGAGATAGCCCTGCGGCGGCGGCAGCACCGCGGTCGAGCCCGGCACCGGCTCGACGATCACGGCGGCGATCGTCTCGGCGCCGTGCAGCGCGACGAGGCGCTCGAGATCGTCGGCAAGCTCGGCGCCATGCGCCGGCTGGTCCTTGGCAAAGGCGTTGCGGGTGAGGTCATGGGTGTGGCGAATGTGATCGACGCCCGGCAGATGGGTCGCAAAGGCGCGGCGGTTCGCCACCATGCCGCCGACCGACATGCCGCCGAAACCGACGCCGTGATAGCCGCGCTCGCGGCCGATCAGGCGGGTGCGGCTCGACTGGCCGGTGGCGCGATGATAGGCGAGCGCGATCTTGAGCGCAGTGTCGACCGACTCGGAGCCGGAGTTGGTGAAGAAGATGCGGTCAAGGCCCTTGGGGGCGATCTCCGCGAGCCGCTCGGCGAAGTCGAACGAAAGCGGATGACCCATATTGAATGACGGCGCGAAGTCGAGCGTCATGAGCTGCTTCTCGACCGCAGCGGCAATCTGCCTGCGGCCGTGGCCGGCGTTGACACACCACAGGCCCGCCGAGCCGTCGATCACCTTGCGACCATCGACGCTGGTGTAGTGCATGCCCTCGGCCGAGGAGAACAGGCGCGGAGCCTTCTTGAACTGCCGGTTGGCCGTGAACGGCATCCAGTGCGAATCGGTCTTGATGGTGTTCGGAATCTGGTGAAGGGTCACAGGCCGCTCCTTTGCTGACCCGGAAGCAGAGCCACGGCTTTAAAGGCGCAACAAGTCCTTTTCTGCATGCCCGCAACCCATTGATCTGGTTGGGGCGGCCGGTCCATATTTGCGCGATCCGCAACACCTGCAACAGGGATTTGCACCATGAGCGTCGACATCGGTGGACGGCTGCGATTCATCCGGGCGCGCCACAAGCTGTCGCAGCGCGAGCTCGCCAAACGCTCCGGTGTCACCAATTCGACGATCTCGCTGATCGAATCCAACCAGATGAACCCGTCCGTCGGCGCGCTCAAGCGCATCCTCGACGGCATCCCGATGGGGCTCGCCGAGTTCTTCGCGCTGGAGCCGGAGACGCGGCGCAAGATCTTCTATCGTGCGGAGGAGCTGACCGAGGTCGGCAAGAAGCCGATCTCCTACCGCCAGGTCGGCGACAATCTGTTCGGCCGGAGCTTGCAGATCCTGAAAGAACGCTACGAGCCCGGCAGCGACACCGGCCGTGTGCCGCTGGTGCATGACGGCGAGGAAGGCGGCGTGGTGATCTCCGGCAAGCTCGAGGTCACCGTCGAGGACGAGCGGCGCATCCTCAACCCGGGTGATGCCTATTATTTCGAAAGCCGCAGGCCGCACCGCTTCCGCTGCGTCGGCGGCAAGCCGTGCGAGGTGATCTCGGCCTGCACGCCGCCGACGTTCTGAACCGCATCTCGCGTGTCAGGGCTACGTCAGCAGCTCCTCGATCCGGATCGGGAAACGGCGCACGCGCACGCCGGTTGCATGCCAGACGGCGTTGGCCACCGCGCCAGCGCTGCCGGTGATGCCGATCTCGCCGACGCCCTTGATGCCGAGCGCATTGACGTGCGGATCGTGCTCCTCGACCGTCAGCACATCCATTGGCGGCACGTCGGCATTCACGGGGATATGGTACTCGCCGAGATCGGCATTCATGATCCGACCGCTGCGCCGGTCGGTGATGGCCTCCTCGTGCAGCGCAAAGGACAGGCCCCAGATCATGCCGCCGAGGAGCTGGCTCCGCACCAGATGCGGATTGATGATGCGGCCCGCGGCGAACGCGCCGACCATCCGCGAGACCCGGATCTGGCCGAGCTCGAGATCGACCTTCACCTCGGCAAACACGGCGCCATGCGCATGCATGGCGTAGTCGGTTTGCGCCGTCGGGTTCGGCGCGCCGGTGCCGCGCGCATCGATCTCGGCAAGGCCGGCCCGCGCGAGGATATCGGCATAGCTCTCGCCGCGGCTGTCGTCGTCGCACCGGAACAGTTTGCCGTCGCGGGCGATCACGCCGGCATTGCCGGCACCGAACAGCGGCGAGCGCTCGTCGCGAGTGGCGAGATCGGCAAGCTTTGCGATCACGGCCGCGCCGGCATTATGGATCGCGTTGCCCGCAGTCGCGGTGTGCGCCGAGCCGCCGGCGATGCCGCCATCGGGCAGGTCCGAGGTGCCGGAGCGAAAGTCGACGCGATCGACCTCGAGGCCGAGACCATCGGCCGCGATCTGCGCGAGCGCCGTCCAGGCGCCCTGCCCCATATCATGCGCGCCGATCTCTATCACGCCGGTGCCATCGCGGCGGATCGCCGCGCGCGCCTCGGCCTGGAACATCAGTGCCGGGAAGGTTGCCGTGCCCATGCCCCAGCCGACCAGCAGACCGGAATCGTCGCGCATCTGCCGTGGCGCGAGTGGCCGCTTCGCCCAGCCGAAGCGCGCCGCGCCCTGCTCGTAGCAGGCGCGCAGCGCCTTCGAGGAGAACGGTTTTCCGGTGGTCGGCTCGACCTCGGCGTAGTTCTTCAGGCGAAACGCCAGCGGATCCATGCCGCAGGCGAGCGCCATCTCGTCGATTGCGCTTTCCAGCGCAATCGATCCGCTCGCCTCGCCCGGCGCGCGCATGAACAGCGGTGTGCCGGTGTCGACGCGCGCCGCCTCATGCGTGGTCCTGATCGCAGGACTGGCGTAGAGCGTGTGCGAAGCATCGGCCGCGGGCTCGTAGAAATCGTCGTAGCTGCTCGATACCGTCTTCGCATGGTGATCGATCGCGGTGAAGCGCCCGTGCGCGTCGACGCCCATCTGCAAGCGCTGCCGCGTCGGCGCGCGATGCCCGACCGGGCCGTACATCTGCTCGCGGCGCAGCACGAGCTTCACCGGCTTGCCGACCAGCTTCGCCGCCATGACGCCGAGGATCTGCGGGCCCGTCAAAAACCCTTTCGAACCAAAACCGCCGCCGAGGAACGGGCTGCGAATCCTGATCTTCTCCGGCGCGAGACCAAACAGCTCGGCGACGCGGGCGCGCGCCATCACCATGGCCTGGCTCGGCGTATCGATCGAGAGCGTGTCGCCGTCCCACGCTGCTACGATGGCGTGCGGCTCCATGGCGTTGTGATATTGCGGCGGCGTCTCGTAGGTCGCCTCGATCCGCTTTGCGGCCGCGGCGAGCCCGGCGTCGATATCGCCATGCTGCACTTGTGCAGGGTTGCCGACGCCGACGACAGGCGGCGCAAACGTTTCGCCGGCGTCGAGACCGACGCGAGGGTTTAGCGTCTCATAGCACGGGGCCAGCAGCGCTGCGCCTTCGGTCGCCGCCTCCAGCGTCTCCGCGATCACGACGGCGATCGGCTGATTGGCGTAGCGGATCTCATCGCTCTGAAGGACCTCCATCCGGAATACGAACGGATTGGTCTTGATGTCAGGGTCGATCGCGAGCTCAGGCTTGTGTTTCGACGTCATGACGTCGACCACGCCCTTGTGGCTCCTGGCCGCCGCGACGTCGAGCGACGTCACGCGGCCGCGCGCGATGCTCGATACCGCGATCACCGCAAACAGCATGCCCGGCGGATGATGGTCCGCGGCGTAGGCCGCCTGTCCCTTGACCTTCAACACGCCGTCGCGGCGGGTCAGCGGCTGGCCCATGTTCGAGCCGTGACGGATATGAGCGGGCGCAGAGGTGAGGTTGATCTCAGGCATGCAGGGCTCCGGAAGCAAAGGGAGAGGCCGGCAGCGCCGGAATGCGCGCGGGCGTTCCAGCGGCGGCAAGGGTCAGCGCGCGCACGACGATGCGGCGCGCGAGCTCGATCTTGAAGGCGTTGTCGCCGGACGGTTTTGCATCAGCGAGCGCAGCTTGCCCCGCTGCGCGGAACGCGGACGGCTCAGGCGCGGCACCTTTCAGCATCGCTTCCGCAGCGCGGGCGCGCCAGGGCTTTGCGGCGACGCCGCCGAGCGCAAGCCGCGCCTCCTTGATCCTACCGTTCTCGATCGTCAGCCCTGCTGCGGCGGACACCACGGCAAAGGCATAGGAGGTGCGCTCGCGAACCTTGAGATAGCGCGCATGGCCCGCGAATTCCCGCGCAACGGCCGGCAGCCGCACCGCCACGATCAGATCGCCCGGCTCGAGCGCCGTCTCGCGCTCGGGCGTTGTGCCCGGCAGGCGATGTAGCGCGTCAAGGGGCAGCTCGCGCCGGCCACCCTTGCCTTCGATCTCGAGGATGGCGTCGAGCGCAACCAGCGGCACGCAAAAGTCGGAGGGATGGGTGGCAATGCAGCCTTCGCTCCAGCCGAGCACGGCATGCAGCCGGTTCTCGCCGCCGCGCGCATCGCAACCGCTGCCCGCCTCGCGCCGGTTGCAGCGGCTGGCGGGGTCATAGAAATACGCACAGCGCGTCCGTTGCAGGAGATTGCCGCCGACGGTCGCGGCATTGCGGAGCTGCGCCGAGGCGCCCGACAGCAGTGCTTCGGCGATCGCCGGATAGGCTTTTGCAAACGCGGCATCATGCGCGAGATCGGCATTACGAACGAGTGCTCCGATACGCACGCTGCCATCGGCGAGGTGCTCGATCTTGTCGAGCCCATTCAGATGCGTGACGTCGACCAGACGGTCAGGGCGACTAATGCCGCCCTTCATCAGGTCGAGCAGATTGGTGCCGGCGGCAAGATAGGTCGCGCCGGGCTGCGCGGCGGCGGTGACGGCCTCGGCAATGGTCGCGGGCCTGACGTAATCGAACGGCTTCATGCGGAGCGCCTCTGGTTGGCTTCACTGGTCTGCACCTCGAGCACGGCATCGACGATGCCGGCATAGGCGCCGCAGCGGCAGAGATTGCCGCTCATGCATTCCCTGATACGTTCAGGGTCATCGCCCGCCTGCGCTTCCCGCATCATTCCGATCGCGCTCATGATCTGGCCGGGCGTGCAGAAGCCGCATTGAAAGCCGTCATGGGCGATAAAGGCGGCCTGCACGGGATGAAGCTGGTCGCCGCGCGCAACGCCTTCGATGGTGAGGATGTCGGCGCCGTCATGGCTGATGGCGAGCGCGAGGCAGGAGTTGATCCGCTTGCCGTCGACCAGGATGGTGCAGGCGCCGCACTGGCCACGGTCGCATCCCTTCTTGGTTCCGGTCAGTTGCAGGCGCTCACGCAAGAGATCGAGCAGCGTGACGCGAGGATCATCGAGATGGAAGTCGCGCCGCGCACCGTTCACGGTGAGGCTGATGGAGTGGGTCATACAGGGCTCCGATCAGATATGGACATATGCGATCGCT
This sequence comes from Bradyrhizobium sp. UFLA05-108, assembly GCF_059803455.1. Classification (NCBI taxonomy): domain Bacteria; kingdom Pseudomonadati; phylum Pseudomonadota; class Alphaproteobacteria; order Hyphomicrobiales; family Nitrobacteraceae; genus Bradyrhizobium; species Bradyrhizobium sp. UFLA05-108. The sequence goes on from NZ_JBANAZ010000050.1 coordinate 70,245, forward strand.
TGCGCGCCACCGCCGTGGCCGCAGTCGATCTGTCGCCGCCCGAACATGAGCCGAGCCGACGTGTCGACGAAGATACGGAGGTACCCTCCGTTTAACAAGTCCCGTCGAAAAATATTGGAATTCGTCAAAAACCCCGTGCGCAAACAACGCGATGGCTCGCGCAAAGGGTTCAATCTAACCAGATCGTGATCTAGATTGGTCTGCATGGACGATCAGGTCGACAACATCCGAAAGCCCCGCGCCGACGCCGTGCGAAATCGCGAGCGCGTGCTCGAGGCGGCCAAGGCCGTGTTCAGCGCGGGCGGGCCGGAGGCGAGCCTGGAAGCGGTGGCCAGGCGCGCCGGTGTCGGCATCGGCACGCTCTATCGTCATTTTCCGACGCGCGAGGCGCTGTTCGAGACAGTTTATCGCCGCGAGGTCGAGCAGCTCGGCGAGCTCGCCGAGCAATTGAAGAGCGCCAAGGATCCGGTCGATGCGCTGCGGCGCTGGCTGCGCTCCAATGTCGAGTTCGTCGCCACCAAGAAGGGCATGTCGGCAGCGCTGGCGCTCGCGGTGCAGAGCGGCTCGGAGCTGCATGCTTTCTCTTTCGATCGGCTGACCACGGCCATCGGCTCACTGCTCGACCGCGCGGTTGCAGCCGGCCAGATGCGGGCCGACATCAGTCCGGAGGACCTGCTGCGTGCGTTCTTCGGCATGTGCTACATGCACGACCAGCCCGGCTGGCAATCGACCGCGCTACGACTGCTCGACGTCTTCGTCGACGGGCTTCGCGTGCAGCCCAAACGATCAGCGCGCGCGACGGTCAAGAAGACAAAACCGGCGGCGAAACGAAAACGATAATACGGAGCCAGTGATGCGCATTGCGGTGTTGCTGATCACGTTACTCCTGAGCTTTGCGGCCGCGCACGCCGACGACATCGCAGCCGCCAAGAGCGTGATCCGCGCCCAGGAGCAGGCTTTTGCCCGCGACGACGCCGCGGCCGCGTATTCCTACGCCGCACCCGCGATCAGGAAGATCTTCCCGGCCGCCGACATCTTCATGGCGATGGTGGAGAATGCCTACGCGCCGATCTACCGGCACAAGAGTTTTGAGTTCGGCGAGACCAAGGTCGATGGCGACTGGATCGGCCAGCACGTCCACATCATCGACGCCAATGGCGAAGCCTGGGACGCGCTTTACACGCTCGAGCAGCAATCCGACGGCAACTACAAGATCACGGGATGCTCGCTGTCGAAGGCGGGACAAGCGGTTTAGGCGAGGACTCTCGAATCGGCGATGTGCGTTTAACCTTCGCACGCAAATGCAGCCATTGCATGAGGTCCGAGAAGGGCCACAGGCCGGCATGAGCAGTTGAGCAGCAGCCAGAACAATGCAGTGGCGCAGCATCAATGGCTTGAGATAATCTTGGCCGCGGTTCGCGAGAGAAGGGACGCAAATTCGAGATCACGTGCCTTAGCTTCCGTCGGAGCGCCATAGTACATCGCGAAAGTTCCCAGAACCCTTCCGTTCGCTTCAACGGGAAACGACCAACACGCGCGGTAGCCGAACCTACTCGCCAGCCAACTCCATTCACTCCAACGTGGATCCTCCACGACGTCCGGCGTAATGACGGCACATCGCTTGGCAGCGGCTAGGCCGCACGCCAGCGATGCGGGGCCGATCGCAAATCCGTCGACATAGCGCGCATAGTCTTTCGTCATACCCGTGAGATGGTAGAGCGCAGTTCCCTGGGGATTGATGGCGCGGCTGACGACCGAACGCGTGCACCATTCCACAGAGCGCAGATGGCTAGTTTATCCATGTGGAAGCAAATTTGGCTCGACGCGAAAGTTTGTCAGGCATGCCTGCGCAATGCAAAAGGCGTCCCGTTGCCGGAACCCGTGGTAGCATGGTTCTTCGCACGGGCCGAAAGCGAAGTTAAGTTCCTCGGCGGTCTCGAATGATCCTATAGATCGAGGCGTGCTGCAGCGCATCAAGCTGAGATGCCATGGCGCGCCATTGGCCGGCCAATTCCCGGAAAGTATGAGCGATCAGCCGATCGGTGACCTTATCAGCCATCGCCTCGCACTGCTCAGCTTTCCTCATCATTTCGTCGGCGCATAACATGATCGCCAATGACTTGGACCAAACAGCGTTCCAACCCTGGCACTTTGCACTGTCGTCGTCCGGGACGCTGCCTTGCTCGACCAGCGAACTGGATCCACTCGGTGTCATTCGCTGCGAACGGGAAGCGCCCCGACGGCACCCTACGGGCGCAAGCCTCTGAGAGGAGACGCGATCTGCGCTTCACAACGCATGCTCGGTGCCCTCACGAACCGAGGAGTACGATCGTGCCCGACGAAGACAGCCTGCCACCAAAGCTCGCCGCATCCCCTGCAACAAGGGCAAGCTGATTACTGGGTGCCCATTGTTGAAGGCGGGACAGGCGGTCTAGGGCGTGGACTCCCGAGTCTGCGATGTCCGTCTAACCTTCAACAGCGTCGCAGATGCTGCCATTGCATGGGGTCCGAAGAGGGACGATTCCGTTGAAAAAGGGCGGCAGTAATCCGATGTATTGGCGTCAGCGGCGATGCGGCCGAGCGGCTGTGTCGGCC